>CACIYC010000009.1 GCA_902590775.1 uncultured Prochlorococcus sp. | reverse complement strand
CTATGAAATCTCAAAGGGAAAAAGCTGAGTTGATTTTTAGTCCTATAGAAGTTCCTAAGTCTTTTTTAGGCTCTATCTCTGATGGTATGCCTCCTTTGATGGATGCTGTTGTATTGTCTACAATTGCTAGCTATGCACAAGGAATGGAGATTTTAGCTTTGGCATCAGAAGAATATGGTTATAATCTTCACATGCCTTCTATTGCTCAGATTTGGAAAGGAGGTTGCATTATTAGATCGACTCTTTTAAAACGGATACAAAATGCTTACCTTTTAGATCCTCAGTTGCAGAGTTTGTTAATAGATCCTTGGTTTACAGAACAAATAAAAAGAAGGTTGCCTGGGCTAACAAAAACTGTTGCTATTGCAATGGAATCTGGGATACCAGTTCCTTGCTTTAGTAGTACTCTTGATTACATAAATAGCTATAAAACATCTCGATTACCACAGAATCTTGTACAAGCAATGCGTGATTGCTTTGGTTCACATACCTATGAGAGATTAGATAAAGATGGATATTTTCATACTGACTGGGAGGCCTGATTTCTTTATGGTTGAATTTAAAATCAAGATTGCTAATGATCAAGAAAAACTTGCAGAACTAACTACTCAGATAATTAGTAATGAAATTAGATCTGTATTAGCAAAAAAAGATCGCTTCCAATTATCTTTGTCGGGAGGATCTACTCCTCGCAAAGCTTATTCTTTGTTGAGAGAAGAAAATGTTCCTTGGCATCGTGTTGATGTTCTTTTAGGAGATGAAAGATGGGTTTCATCTAGTGATGAATCTAGCAATGCTTTAATGCTTCAGAGTACTTTGCTTGCATCTGGACCAGGTAGAGAAGCTTGTTTTCACCCAGTCCCTACTACTGAACTCAATACACCAGAAGATAGTGCTAAGGAATTTTCTAAAATAATAAATAAAGTTTGTGAGGGAACCCCACCTATATTTGATTTAATTCTTCTTGGATTAGGTGATGACGGTCACACTGCTTCTTTGTTTCCTGGAACTTCTGCCTTGAATGAAAAAAAAGAATTAGCTACAGTTGGTAGGGGTAAGGGTCAAGCACGTATAACTCTTACAGCAAAAGTTTTAAGTGCTGCTTCTAAAGTGATTTTTTTAGTTAGTGGAGAATCTAAGCAGGTTTCATTGAAACGCTTGTTAGATCCTTTTGAGCCATTTGAGCGGACTCCTGCAAAATTGGTTGCTCCTATATCTGATGTATTAATTCTCTCTGACAAAGCAGCAGCTAAATTAATCTAAAAAAATTAAGGTTATGTTCTTAAACAAGTAAATCAAATATTTTAATTATAAAAATTATTTTTTTATAAAATGAATTCCAACTTATTAATTACTAGTTCTGCTAACTTTTTGAATTGGCGTACTATTAATGACACTATTATGGGGGGGTCAAGCCAAGCTTTTTGTAATCCAAATCCAAGTGGTCTTTGTTTGGAAGGGAAATTAATAGAAAAAGACGGAGGCTTTGTGAGTTGCATTTCACCAAGCTTCTCTTCCCCTTTAGACTTGTCTAGTTATAGAGGTATTCAGATTGATATTGAAGGACAAGGTAGGACTTTGAAATTTGCTATTTCTTGCGCAGACAATATTAGTCGTTTCACAGAATTCTTTTATAGAGGTCTTAAATGGGTTGTGGAATTAAAAACAAATTTATCTGGAATAACAAGTATCAAAATTCCTTTTGAAACTTTTCAACCTAATATTAGAGCAAAGCCAATTTTGTTGCCTTTGACTTTTAGTTCTAGTTCAATTACTCAGTTCCAACTTCTTTGCTCCAAGTTTGGAGTTTCTGGCAATATAAATCCAGAGTTTAGGGAAGGACCTTTTCGTATAGTTCTTCATTCTATCAGTGCCTACTTTTGACTCATTAAAAGATTTATTGACTGAAGTTGCGAAAGCTTGTGATTATTCTTTGAAACCTTGGAAACATTCTGTTGTAGATAATTCTAAGAATCTTTCAACTTTACCTAAAAATAATTTTATTGACTTGTCTTTGACAATTGAATGTAGGTCTAAAGAAGGCAAGCGTTTCCCTGAAAATGATTTAGAAGTTGAGATTTATAAAAGTGGAGTTGATCTATGTATTACTCTTTCTTGGATTTCTTTTCCTGAAAAACCAATTCTTTGGCATGGAAAACATTCGGTGTGGATGGATTCCTCAAGTGGCTCAAGATCTCTTCCTCCTGATGGTGGAGCTTCTCTTGAGGCACTGGCAAGAAGACTCAGAGCATCGTTTGTTTAAGAAGAATAAGTATAAAAATAAAGATGATTATTGAATTTGATCTGTAACTGCCCCCTGACTTGAACTACTTACAAGACGGGCATATTTACCAAGTATTCCTGAGATATATTTTGGTTTTGGCTTAGTCCAATTTTTCCTTCTTCTTAATAGTTCTTCTTCGTCAACATTTAATTGAATTAATTTTTGATTAGCATCTACAGTGATGCTGTCTCCATTTTGTATTAATGCAATATTTCCTCCTATAGCTGCCTCAGGGGCTACATGTCCAACAACAAGACCATATGTTCCACCACTAAAACGACCATCAGTAATTAAAGCAACTTTTTCGCCAAGGCCCTGCCCAACTATTGCTGAGGTTGGTGCAAGCATTTCTCTCATACCAGGCCCTCCTACTGGTCCTTCATTTCTAATGACTACGACATCTCCTGCCTTTATTTCTTCATTTAAAATCGCTTTTAGACATTCTTCTTCACTTTCAAAGATTTTTGCAGGTCCAGTAAGTACTGGTTTTTTAATACCGCTAATTTTTGCAACGCTTCCTTCAAGTGCAAGATTTCCTTTGAGGATTGCTAAATGACCTTTATCATATACAGGAGAATTTATTGTTTTTATAACGTCTTGTTGAAAAGAAGGATTTGATGGGATTTCTTTAAGCATTTCTTTTATTGTTTTGTCTTCAATTGTTCTGCAATTTCCATGAATCAATCCAGCATCAAATAATATTTTCATTACTTGTGGAATCCCACCAGCTTTATGTAGGTCTACAGTTACATATTTGCCACTTGGTTTTAAATCACATATAACAGGAACTTTTTGTCTTATCCTTTCAAAATCATCTATGGATAGTTTTATTCCAGATGAATGTGCAATTGCTAGAAGGTGAAGAACAGCATTTGTTGAACCTCCAACTGCCATTACTACACTTATTGCATTTTCAAATGCCTCTTTCGTTAATAAATCTAATGGTTTAATTCCTTTCTTGATGGCTTGAATAAGTATATGAGCACTTTTTTCAGTGCTTTTGGATTTTTCTTCGTCTTCAGCAGCCATGGTTGAGCTAAATGGAAGGCTAAGCCCCATGGCTTCTATAGCTGCAGACATAGTATTTGCGGTAAACATTCCACCACAACTTCCAGCTCCTGGGATACAGTTTTTTTCTACAGCGATTAATTTCTCTTCTGTTATTTTTCCACTTGCTAATTGCCCAACTGCTTCAAAAGCACTTACAACTGTTAAATCATTTCCATTAAGCTTTCCTGGTTTTATTGTTCCTCCATATACAAATATTGCTGGAATATTCATTCTTGCCATAGCGATCATGGCACCAGGCATGTTCTTATCGCATCCTCCAATTGCTAAGACTCCATCCATACTTTGAGCATTACATGCAGTTTCAATGGAATCAGCAATAACTTCTCTAGAGACCAAGGAATATTTCATCCCTTCTGTACCCATAGATATTCCATCGCTAACAGTAATTGTTCCAAAAATTTGAGGCATAGCACCACCTTCTTTTATTGCGATTTCGGCTTTTTGAGCCAAGACGTTTAGTCCCATATTGCAAGGGGTAATAGTGCTATATCCATTTGCAAGCCCAATAATTGGTTTGTTGAAATCGTCATCTCCAAAACCTACGGCTCTAAGCATTGCTCTATTCGGAGACCTCTGAATCCCTTGAGTTATTGCGCTAGATCTGAGCTTCATTTATTAAAAAAGCAATTTTTCGGAGGTTAGAATTTATAAATCAATCTTTAGCTCCTAGGTCTTCGAGTTGCTTCCTTACATCAGCAATAGCTGCATTTAATTTTTCAACTCGTTCTTCGAGTTTCTCACTTTTTTGCTCACCTGGAGTGTTGGATGAACTTTCAAATGCTTCAGAGCCATCTTGAATCCTTGGTGCATAAAGCATTGCTTTTTGTTTTCTTGCTTGTTGCCTCCTTTCAGCTTCGGTAAACAACCAAAAGGCAAGACCAGCTGCCCCTAATATGGCTCCACTTACAAGAGAACCAAAGCTGCTTGCTGTTGATTCGCGATATTTATCCATAAAATTTGTTTTCCTAAGATAATAATAATGCGATCATGTAATTCTTGTATTAAGTCGAAGTGATGGATTTCCTATTCCAGGAATGATTTCACCATTTTTTGAAACTGATGGGTCTATTGAAGATGTATATATTTTTAGTTCTGGGAATGATTCTCCAACGTTTTTCAATCCATCATTAGAGGCTAAAGACGAGATAACTCTTATTTGTTGAGACTTTATTTTTGAATCTTTAAGCTTTTTTAGTGTTTTCAAAAGGTTTTCTCCTAGATCTATTTGGTCACAAAAAATAAGAATTCCAGCATTTTTTTCAATTTCTTTAGGTACACCCCCTAAGCATAAGACTGCATTTGGGAGTATTTCTCTGGCTCCTTGCCACATTTGCAGACCTCCTGGCAAATTTGGCAAAACTAATAAAGGAACTCTTGTCTCAATAATTAATCCTTCAGTGTTTCCATGTTTTGTGGAAATTTCTGTTTTTGAATGAGGTAACCAGTCTCGCAAAGCTTCATAAGTAAGCCATTTGCCAAGCTGTTCCAATGCCGTTGAATAAATTGCCGATGGAGTTGATTCAATTCTGAGAATTGATAACCAATGGCCAATTAAAGGATGTGGTGGAATTACAACATGTAATGTCATCGCCATAAGCTTTTTTCCTTTTATTTGCAATAACCTAAATAAATAAATTACTAGATTTTGCCTTTTTTATTTTCTATGACTAAAAGAATTTCTTTTTTATTGCGTTTTCGCATCCTTTTTGTTTTAAGTTCTTTTCTTTTTATTCTTTGTTTTGGAGTTTCAGAGACTTGGGCTAAGAGACCTCCTGAAATAAGAAATCAAGAAGAATTAATTATTTCTCAGGATATGCATGAACAAGATCTTAGTGGCTATGAATTTGTAAAAAATGATTTGAGAGGAATCGATTTTAGCAATTCTGACTTAACAGGCGCAGTTTTTAATAACAGTAAGTTGAATGGTGCAAATCTTCATGGTGCAGATTTAAAGGATTCGTTGGCTTATGCAACAGATTTTGAAAATACTGATCTTTCAGATGCAAATTTAACTAATTCATTATTGATGGAGAGCAATTTTGATAACACTTTGATTGATGGTACTGATTTTACAGATGCTGTTTTAAGCCGAATTCAACAAAAACAGCTTTGTTCAATGGCAAGAGGAATTAATTCTTCAACTGGGGTGTCTACAGCCTACAGTTTGGGTTGCTAAAAAAGAAAATTACTACCATGAATAAAAGGCTTCCAGTTACTATCATTACTGGCTTTCTTGGAGCGGGAAAGACAACTCTTTTAAGACATCTATTGCAAAGCAGCAATCAACGTTTGGCTGTTATGGTTAACGAGTTTGGCAGTGTTGGTTTGGACGGAGACTTGATACGTAGTTGCGGATTTTGTGATGATGATGATGATATTGATAACAGAATTGTTGAATTAAATAATGGATGCTTGTGCTGCACTGTTCAAGATGATTTCCTTCCAACAATTGAGAGATTACTTCTTCGTTCAGATTCGTTAGATGGGATTCTCATTGAGACAAGTGGACTCGCTTTGCCTAAACCATTGCTGCAAGCTATTCATTGGCCAGAAATTCGATCAAGAGTTTTTGTTAATGGTGTAGTTACTTTGGTTGATGCGCAGGCTTTGTCCTTAGGTAGCCCAGTTGGTGATACTAAGGCTTTAGAGAAGCAACGAGAAGAAGATGAAAGTCTAGATCATCTAACTTCTATAGAAGATTTGTTTGACGATCAACTTTCATGTGCAGATATTGTTTTATTAAGTAGATCAGATCTAATTGACGAAGAAATTATATTTTCACTAAAGAAAAACATTTTAAAAAAAATCAGAGAAGGAACTTCTGTTCTTCCTATTTCTAAAGGCCAAATTGATCCTTCATTGATACTTGGTCTTAGGAATGAGGACTCTCTAGATGATAAATCTTTTTCTAATAGCTCTTCTCTTGAGCATGATCATAAACATCTTGAATTGGTTTCAAGTTCAATTCGTTTAGAAATTAATTTTGATCAAGGGCTTTTATTGGAGGATTTGAAAAATATTGTCACTACTTTTCAAGTGCTTAGATTAAAAGGACGTTTATGGTTCCCTGGAAAAGATCTTCCTCTTCAGGTCCAAATGGTAGGGCCTAGAGTTTCAACATGGTTCGAGAGAGCTCCTCTTAATAGTTGGAGACCATTAAAAGGAGGCGTCGAGCTAGTAGTTTTAAGTCTTAAGGACGGAGCCAAAGAAGAGATTTGCAAAATCCTTAATAATAGAATTTCTTAAGAACTTCAATGGAAACTTATATGACTTTTTAGTTGTGCAATTACTCAAAACCAGGGAACATTATAAATAATGAATGTAAAGTTCATTTTTTAATTATTTGAACCTAGAACCAGTGAGTTCTCATTTAACAAACAAAACAATAGAATCAGAACCTTCAGAAAAAACAAGGTCCTTTAAAAATCATTTATGTAGCCAATGTGGTGGAAATGGATACATGAAAAGCAATCCTAATTGCTATCATACTTGTCTTAATTGTCTTGGTAGAGGTCTTGTCCCTTGAATTTGATATTTTTTATGAAATGCATTGATAATCATTAACAAAGGTCTTACCTTGCTTTTGATTCTCAGAAACATTTTACTGAGTTTATTTTCTAGAAATTCCCTACTACAAAGTGTCTAATTTTCGAGCCAGGATAAATGTATCTCTTAGACCTTCTGTCTTAGACCCTGCAGGCGAAGCAACTAAATCAGCTGCAATTAAACTAGGTATAAAGGGACTTACTAAGTTGCGAATTGGAAAGTCTATTGATGTAGAAATAGATGCAAATAATTTAGAAGAAGCCAAGCAAGAAGTTGAAATTCTTAGCGAAAGGCTTTTAGCAAATCCGGTTATTGAAGATTGGAATTTGGAATTTCTTCCTTTCGATTGATTTACTGAACTTTGATTTTTTAATGAAATGACTATCGGTATTGTTGTTTTCCCTGGTTCTAATTGTGATAGAGATGTTTTTTGGGCTACAGAAGGTTGTCTAGGAATCCCTTCACGTTTTCTTTGGCATGAATCTACTGATCTAGATGGCCTAGATGCAGTTGTTTTGCCCGGTGGTTTTAGTTATGGCGATTATCTTAGATGTGGAGCTATCGCTCGTTTTGCACCTGTTCTTTCTTCTTTGCTTGATTTTGTTAATAAGGGTGGCAAGGTTCTTGGAATATGTAATGGTTTTCAAATACTTACTGAATTAGGTTTGCTTCCAGGAGCATTGACTAGAAATCATAAATTGCATTTTATATGCGACACTGTTCCATTGATTGTTTCTAGTAAAAGAACTGAATGGTTTGAAAATTATAAATTTGGGGACAAACTTTTGTTGCCAATAGCCCATGGAGAAGGGCGTTTTCAATGCGATGAAGAAACAATTAAAAGACTTGAGGATCAAGATTCAATAGCTATTAGATATTGCAATAATCCAAATGGATCTATAAATGATATAGCTGGTATTACTAATGAGAAAGGGAATGTTCTCGGTATGATGCCTCATCCTGAACGTGCTTGTGATGAACTAGTTGGAGGAATTGATGGCAAATCTATTTTGAAGGCTTTGATATCTACCTAAAAAAAAAACAGGAAAATATAATTATTTTATTTTCCTGTTTTATCTAATTTCTTTAATCTATATTGCAACAGCTGACTTAGGATCTAAAGCCCCTTTTGAATAAAGATCAGCATAGTAATTTATGCTTTCTTGTTTTATTTTACTTGCTTGACCAGCACACCAGAATTGTTGATAACGATCAAGGCAAACTTGTTTCATGTATTTTCGTGCAGGTTTATTGAAATGCCTTGGATCGAAATTGGTTGGATCTGCTTGTGCGGCCTCTCTTACAGCAGCTGTAAAAGCTAGTCTATTATCTGTATCAATATTTACTTTTCTGACTCCATTTCTAATACCTTCTTGAATTTCCTCTACAGGCACTCCATAAGTTTCTGGAATTTCACCACCAAATTTATTTATCATTTCTAGCCATTCTTGAGGAACTGAACTAGAGCCATGCATAACTAAATGGGTATTAGGAATTGCTTTATGTATTTCAGCAATTCTACTAATTGCTAAAACCTCACCAGTTGGTTTTCTTGTAAATTTATAGGCGCCATGACTTGTTCCAATGGCTATTGCTAAAGCATCAACTTTTGTTTTAGCAACAAAATCAGCAGCTTCTGCAGGGTCAGTTAACAACATATCTTTAGATAACTCACCTTCAAAACCATGCCCGTCTTCTGCTTCTCCCTTTCCAGTCTCAAGAGAACCAAGGCATCCAAGTTCTCCTTCAACGCTTACCCCAACTGAATGTGCAAAGTCAACGACTGTTTTTGTAACATCTACGTTGTAATCGTAACTAGCAGGAGTTTTTGCATCAGCTTCTAACGAACCATCCATCATTACTGATGTGAATCCATTGATAGCTGCTGAATAACATGTTGAAGGATCATTTCCATGATCCTGATGCATTACAACAGGAATGTTTGGATATGTTTCTGTAGCAGCAATAATTAAATGGCGTAGGAAAATTTCTCCTGCATAGCTACGAGCACCTCTTGATGCTTGAAGAATTACAGGGCTATCAGTTTCTGAAGCGGCTTCCATGATTGCTTGAACTTGTTCCAGATTATTTACATTAAAAGCTGGAATTCCATAGCCATTCTCGGCTGCATGATCTAGAAGGAGTCTTAGTGGAACAAGTGCCATTGGTTTCTCAGTGAAGTCAATTAAGCCTAGAGAAAAAGTCCTAGGCCAAAGGACCAGGACTTTAGAAGATAGAGGTATGAAATGTCACGTAATTTGGAGACAAAAATACCTTTTATGAGTAAAAGTTACCTAAAAAATAAGTAAAATATGTCAATATTTGTACCCTGCTACAAACAAAGCTTCATCAGAGGATGGCTGAGAACCGGCTTTATATAAGCCTTTTGATGCTTCTGAGTTTGCCTGCGCTCTGGCCAAGAGTGCTTTTTGAGCAGCTGTAACGTCATTTCCATTCCATGCTTTAAGACAAGAGTGTTGCAAAGCTCTTCCATAAGAAAAACCAACATTCCAATTTGCTTTTCTTGCTAGCTTATTCATTAAATTTAAATAGATTGAGGCTGCTTCTTCACTTAATCCACCAGAGAGAAAAACAATGCCAGGAACAGAAGCAGGTACTGCCCTTTCCATTGTTCTAATTGTTATTTCGGCTACCTTTTGAGGATCAGCTTTCTCTTCGCAATCTGCTCCTTGAACTGTCATAGATGGTTTTAGAAGAGTGCCTTCTAAGAAAACGCCATTTAATTGGCATGCCATATAAACTTCTTTAATAACCTCTTCTTGGATTTCGGCGGTTTTATTTATTCCATGTGACCCATCCATTAATATTTCAGGCTCAATTATGGGGACAAGCCCAGACTCTTGAACAGATCGTGCATAGCGAGCTAATCCCCATGCATTTTCTTTAATAGATAGTTTCGAGGGACAAATATCATCTTTAATTTGAAGTACGGCTCGCCATTTTGCGAAACGCGCACCTTGTTTGTAGTACTCAGTAGCTCTATCAACTAAATTATCTAATCCTGAACAAAAGGTTTCTAAATCGTGGCCTCCTGAAAGAGGTCTTAAACCCTTGTCAACTTTGATACCTGGAATTATTCCTAGCTTATTAAGCTTTTGAACCATTTGTTCTCCATCAGGATGATTCTGAAAGAGAGTCTCCTCGAAAAGAATTGCGCCGCTTATATAATCTCCAAGCCCTTGAGCTGTAAAAAGTAAACCTCTATAAGCCTTTCTATTTTCTTCTGTGTTTTCAACATTTATAGATGCAAGCCTTTTCCCAATTGTTTTTGTGGATTCATCTACAGCTAGTATTCCTTTGCCAGACTTTGCGAGTGAAGAAGCTGTCTTTTTCAACTCTTCCCTGTAATAATCAAGTGCCATTTTTTTTTTTTTTTTTTTTTTCTTAAATATTAAAACCAATAGATTTTTTCAGATATTCGCATTCAAAGACATATTTTGTTTTCTTTCCTATGTATAAAAAATCACTATTGACAGTTCATTTTTGTTATTTGCAATCCCTTGCCATTTATTAATCAGTTTTATATAAAAAGACTCATTTTTGAATAATTTGAACTAATTATTTTTTCACAAACTATTTGACTTGATAAACCTTCATTTAGACCAGGTATTATTGGAGTGTTGCCGAGAATACTATGACCCCACCAATTTTGAATTCTTGAAACTGGAGCAACTCTTCCATCTTCCCAAGTTTTATCAAAAATAAGATCCTTATCTGGTTTTATGGGAATTATTGTTTTTCCCTTCTCTGCAAACCAAAGACTAAAACCGTGAATATAATCCTTTTGATTATCACTACCAAGTATTAAAGTTCCATTGCTTCCATATATTTCTAACCAGCATCCTCTTCCTTGTCTGGATACAGAGGATAATGTTACTTGAGCTGGGATATTTGTATTAGATAAAATACTAGAAAGCTCTAGTTGAGCCAAGCAAATATCTTCACTTGTTACTTCTTTAAGTTCATTATTCTTAGGACAATTTCTTTGTTTTATAGAAGTAGAAGTATAACCACTTACATATTTTGTTTGACCAAATAGCCAATGTAATAAATCAAAGGCATGAGTTCCTAGAGCTCCTATAACGCCACCACCTTTCTCTTTTTGAGAATACCAATTCCATGGTCTATTCTCATCGGCCCGACTACTCATTAACCAATCAAGTTTTACTAACCATAGATTCCCAATAACATTGTTATCTAGCATCCTTTTTAATTGCATGAAAATAGGAACAGCTCTGTATTCAAAATCAACACAGACAGAAAGTTTGTTTTTAATTGCTAGACATTGGAGGCTTCTTATTTGTTCACTTGTTATTGCTACAGGCTTTTCTAATAAAAGATGTTTACCTGATTGGAGTGCTTCAATTGCAAGCTGAAAACGAGGTTCAGGAGGTGTAGCAATTATTATTCCTTTTATATGCTCATCATTTAGAAGAGATGCCCAATTGTCATATGGAATTAAATTATTTTTTTTGCATGATTCTTTTAAGCGATCTTTTCTTGGATGCCATAATCCAATAGGTTTGAACATTTCATTATTATGTAAAGCTGGTAAATGGACCTTCTCACCAAAACCTAATCCTGCAATTGCAACTCCAACTTTGTTTTCATTAGTTTTTGATGCCATATCTATTCCTTAATTTTATTTAGTTCATTATTTGATCTATCTATATGCTTTTCAGTACAGCAATCTTTGTTAATAAGAAAGTCTGATTTTTTAAAATGTCTATGATTATTTATATTATTAATAATTATTATTTGATTTTTATTTTTAAAAGTTTCTCT
The DNA here is from genome assembly GCA_902590775.1 of uncultured Prochlorococcus sp. Taxonomy (GTDB): domain Bacteria; phylum Cyanobacteriota; class Cyanobacteriia; order PCC-6307; family Cyanobiaceae; genus Prochlorococcus_E. The sequence continues at coordinate 39,150 of CACIYC010000009.1, read as the reverse complement.
CCCATTATTTTTCATTGATATTTTTATTAATTCATTACCCTTCTTCTTCTGAAGTGGGATGATATTAGTAAGGAAAAATGTATTTGAAATCATTGATCTATTCATTTAGTTTAAGTTTTAATTATTTTCTTTGTAACCGTGAAGTCTCAATAATTTGCCTAGGGTTGTACGAAGTTTAGTTCTGGGTATGATCTTGTCTACAAATCCATGATCAAGAAGGTACTCAGCTGTTTGAAAGTTTTCAGGCAGTTTCTCTCTTAATGTTTGTTCTATTACTCTTCTGCCAGCAAAGCCTATTAATGCTTTTGGTTCTGCAATGATTAAGTCTCCAAGCATTGCAAAACTAGCAGTTACACCACCCGTTGTTGGATGCGTAAGCAGTGGCATATAAAGATTGTTTGATTCTCTATGCCTTTCAAGAGCTCCTGATATTTTTGCCATTTGCATAAGACTTAACATTCCTTCTTGCATGCGAGCACCCCCAGATGCACAAACTATAAGTAGTGGAAGTTTCTGAGATGTCGCTTTTTCTATGAGGCGCGTTATTTTCTCACCGACAACTGAACCCATGGATCCTCCCATAAATCTAAAGTCCATAACTCCTATTGCTAAAGAAATTTCTTCTACTTTGCAAATGCCTGTTATAACTCCATCTTTCATGCCAGTACTGACTTGGCTTTCTCTCAATCGATCAGCATATGCTCTTCTGTCCTTAAAACCTAAAGGGTCAACCGGAGATAATTGGGTGTCTAGAGGAGAAAAGCTGTCTTTGTCTACTAAGAGCTTGATTCTTTCTTCGCAATTAATGCGGTTGTGATGCCCACAATTGCTGCAAACATTAGCGTTTGATAAAAGATCTTTTCTGTATACAACTTGATTACATTCAGGACATTTGCCCCATAAACCATCACCTTCTTCAGTTTCTTGGATTACTTTTCCAACAAACTGATCTTTTCTTCTAGCTGCAAACCAATCGAATAGAGACACAGGCTTAAAGCTTTTTAGCTCTTTTTAATTAATCATCCTACAAAAGTATCAACAAACTAGAAAAATTTTCCAAAAATCCAAATGATTTCTAAAGCAAAACAAATAAAAGGTGCAAAAGGATAAGGTTCCCATGGTTTTAACTTCCCAATAATTTTAGCAACACCTGCAAAAATACCTGCTGATAAAAATGCAATAGACATACCCATAAGTACTCCTTCTATACCTAGCCAGGCCCCTCCTAGGGAGGCCAGCTCTGCATCTCCAAAGCCAAGTAATGTTTTTCTTGTGAATTTCTCTAATAAGATTGTGAGCCATTTTAAGAGAAAATAAGCTGATATACTTGCTGTTAAATGATTAAGAATTAAACTATTGTCTATTTCCTTGCGACAAAGGAAAAGAAAAAAGATAATAATAATAATTCCAAATCTAATGAGATTGCTATCAATCTTCATATGATATATATCTTTAATTGATATTTTTATTAATAATATAGTTAATATTAAATGTGCTTGAGGCGCTAAACTTATCTCTATATAGTTTAAATTATTGTATATAGAATATAAATATAGTAAACCATGAATTGCAATTATAGTATTATTCAAGTCTCATAGTATATTTGAGCTGTAAACCCTGTAGATTAATATTTTAAATTTATTTATTGTCTGGATTTCTTTTCTTCGATCATACGATGAATTATAGGAGTTAGTATTAGTTCCATAGCAAATCCCATTTTTCCACCATTTACAACAATGCTTGTAGGACTTGACATGAATGAGTCATTTATCATTCCTAGTAGATATTGGAAATCAATTCCCCATTTCTCTCTTGCTCCTTTGCGGAAATGAATTATTACAAAACTTTCATCTGGAGTAGGTATATTTCTACATATAAATGGATTTGAGGTGTCTATAGTAGGTACTCTTTGAAAGTTAATATCAGTACGACTAAATTGTGGGCATATATGATTTATATAGTCAGGCATTCTTCTTAGCATTGTTTCAACAATTGTCTCTGCTGAGTAACCTCTTTCTGCATTGTCTCGATGAATTTTTTGGATCCATTCAAGATTAGTAATTGGGACAACCCCTACTAGTAAATCAGCATGTTTTGCTACATCATAATTTTCCCCAACTACGCCTCCATGAAGGCCTTCATAGAAAAGTACATCTGTTCCTATTGGGATTTCTTCCCAAGGCGTGAATTGTCCTGGACCAAGATTTGTTCCAAGTCTTGAATTATGTTCCTCAGCTTCTTCTTGACTATGCAGATAATATCTTTTGTTCCCGCCTCCTGTCTCACCATAGGTTTTAAAAAGCTCTTCAAGTTTGTCGAATAAATTAGCTTCAGGTCCAAAATGGGAAAAATTCTCTCCCTTTGATAAAGCATCGGCCATAGCCTGCTTCATTGGACTTCTTTCAAAGCGATGGTAACTATCGCCTTCTACAACAGCAGGAATTATTTCTTCCCGAGCGAAAATATGCTCGAACGCTCTTTTAACTGTACTTGTTCCAGCTCCTGAAGAACCTGTAACAGCTACTACTGGATGACGCTTCGACATCTACTAGTTTGAAAATTACTTATAGATTTTCGCAGGTCAATGTGTGACTATTTGCTTAATTTAGTTAGTTTCTTAATGTTGTTATTTATTTAATAGCTTCTAATTCCTGAATGACTCGCTCTCCCATCTCATTGCATCCGCAAGGTTTATGTGATGGATGACTTATTAAGTCAATTGTTCTAAAACCTTTTGCAAGAGCTTTATCAACAGCGGTTTCTAGATCTAATGCAGCTTCAACTTCTTTAAGTGCAATTTTTAACATCATTGCAGCAGAAAGTATCATGGCAATTGGATTTGCTTTGTCTTCTCCTGCTATGTCAGGAGCTGAGCCATGAACTGGTTCAAAAAGACCTGGATTGCCTGATCCTAATGAAGCTGAGGGAAGCATTCCAATAGATCCTGTGAGCATTGCCGCTTCATCACTGATAATGTCACCAAAAAGATTGCTAGTTAGTATCACATCGAATTGACTTGGACTCCTAACAAGTTGCATCGCAGCATTATCTATATATTGATGGGTCAACTCTATGTTTTTGTATTTACTCCCTATTTCTATAACTCTTTCTCTCCAGAGTTGACTTACATCAAGAACATTTGCTTTATCTATTGAACAGACTTTTTTCCTTCTAGTTTTTGCTAGGTCAAATGCTATCTCTGCAATTCTATCGATTTCATGACTTGTATAGGTCATGGTATTAAATGCTCTCTCTCCTCCTTCTTTTGTATTAATTCTCCCTTTTGGTTGTCCAAAATAAATTCCACCTGTAAGTTCTCTTACTACTGTTAGGTCTACATTCTTTACTATTTCTTTTTTTAATGAGCTTGATTCAATCAGAGCTTCTCTTATCTTTACTGGTCTGATATTTGAGAATAATTTAAGTTCTGATCTAAGTTTTAATAAACCTGTTTCTGGTCTAGATTCTCGAGGTAAATTATCAAATTTAGTATCTCCAATTGCAGCCAAAAGAACTGCATCACTTTCTTTACATGCATTTAGAGTTTCCTCTGGAAGTGGATTACCAAAATTTTCAATTGCTTTTCCTCCAAAGGCTTTTTCTTCAAAAGTTATAGGAATATTGTGTTTTTTAAACAAAAGCTCAAGAATCTTTCTTGTAATGCTTGTAATTTCAGGACCTATGCCATCTCCTTCTAGGAGAACTATTTTGTGAGAAGTCATTGGATGTTAATTTCTTGAACAAATCTGATTAATTTGATTTTAAACAGAACTATTTAGCTTCCTAAGCGCTTTAGCAATTTCTGGAAGTTTTTTGAAATTTGCTGAACATTTCAACCAAAGCCTATTTGGAATAGCTGGGAAGCCGCTAACAACTTCACCTGGATTTATATCAGCATGAATTCCACATTTTGAGCTTGCTATTACTTTAGAGCCTACTTTTACTCTATTGCCTACTCCAACTTGTCCTGCAAGAATAACCCCTTCTCCTATTTTTGCTCCGCCAGCTATGCCTACTTGAGCAGCAAACGCACAATGTTTTCCTATTTCAACACCATGTCCTATTTGAATTAAATTATCAATTTTAGTACCAGCTCCTATAAAAGTTTCCCCAACAGCAGGCCGATCAATTGTTGAGCATGATCCTATCTCTACTTTATCTTCAATAATTACTTTGCCTGTTTGAGGCATTTTTTTCCATCCATTATTAGTTGGAATAAAGCCAAAACCCTCAGATCCTATAACTGCATTTGAGTTGATAATGCAATTATTTCCTATCTTAGTTTCAGGATGAATAACACAATTTGCATGCAATTGGTTATTGCTCCCAATAACAACATTATTATAAATAATTACACCTGGGTGGATAATAGTTTTCTCTCCAATGATTGTACCTTCTTGTATACAAACATGTGCACCTATAGAAACTTCTTCTCCTATTTTTACATTACTCGCTATTACAGCTGTTTCATGAATTCCTTTATTTATTATTGGTCTTTTGTGAATCATAGAAAGTATTTCTGAGAAAGCAATTCTTGGATTTTCTACAATTATCCAAGCAATATTCTTCTTGTTTAATTCTTCTATCAACCAATTTTGGCTTGGAATAATTAGAGCAGATGCATTTGTATCCTTTAATTTGTCTAGTAGATAACTATCTTTTTCTAAAAAACTTATTTGACTAGATGTTGCTTTTTCTAGAGATTCTGCTCCTGTAATATCTGGATTACTGGCAACATCATAATTTTTAACACCAGACTCACCGTCTTCAAGTGCTTTTATTATTTGGCTAAAAAGCATAGTTTAATAAATTAAATGGAGCATGATAGTTTTAAATATATAGTTCACTAGTAAGTACTAGTACATCTCTGTGAATTACAACTTTTGATTTTTTATTTTTGACACAAGTATTTATCTCTGCTCTTAGTGACTCACTACTAAGAGAACTTATTCCTTTGGCTAACTCGTTCCCTTTTGAATTAAAGATTTGCACAGGTTGGTTGGCTGAGAAGCTCCCTTCTATTTTATTGATACCTACCAGGAGAAGTGAAGCACCTTTATTTTGTATTGCAAAACAGGCTCCTTCATCAATATAAATTACACCTTGAGTATGTAAAGCATGAGCCAACCAACTTTTGGTAGTTCTTATTGGCTTTGGATTTGGGTGAAAAACTGTACCACCTCTAGATCCATTTAAAATATTATTTAAGGTTTTTGGATCTCTACCATCAGCCAGATGAACTGTTATACCATTTTTTGTTGCAATTTGGGCAGCCGTTAACTTTGTTTTCACTCCACCTTTGCCCCAATTATTATTTCCTTCTGAAGTAGTTTTATTTAGATCTGTTAATTGTTTTTGGTTGTGCACATCTGTTATAGGCTTTGCTTCCTTGTCAATTTTTGGATCTGATGAATAAAGTTTATCAATATCAGTTAGTAAGACTAATTGATCAGCAGAAATAGCTGTAGAGACAAGTGCTGATAAAGTATCATTATCACCATATCTTAATTCCTCATTTGAGATTGAATCATTTTCATTGATTATTGGTAGGACATTCCAATCTAGAAGTTTTTTTATTGTTAATGATGCATTTCTAAAGCATTGTCTTGATTCAAAGTCAGATCTTGTTAACAATATTTGCGCAACTTTATATCCATATTTTCTCATTGCCTTTTCATAAAGAGACATTAAATAACCTTGTCCAACAGCTGCAGAAGCCTGAAGTGAGTTTAAATCAGTAGGACGATTCTTCATCCCAAGGCGATTGCATCCTAGTCCAACGGCACCACTAGATACGATGATAATTTGATTTCCCTCATCTTTACTCTTTGCTATATATTTACAGTATTCATCTATTATCTCTTGAGTATTTAATTGCTTTGTACCCCTTAATAAGGTTGTACCTACTTTCACAGTCCATAGAGTCATTTCTGAAATACCTCTAGAATTTTGACAACTTTACTTTCAATCATTTGTACTAAAAAAGTATGATTTTGTTCTCCAATAGGTTTAATTGGCTTAACTAATATTGTATATAATCCCAAGCGGTTACCTGCAAGTATATCAGTGAATATTCTATCGCCAATAATTGCCACCTCATTTATATTTACATTTATTTCTGAAATATACTTTCTTAATGCGTATATTCTTGGTTTTCCGGCTTTATAGGTGAAACTTAAGTCTAATTGATCTGCTATATTTTTTATTCTTTTTCTAGAAGGATTGTTAGAAACAAGATGCAGCTTAAAATAATTGCTTGCTTCTTTTATCCAAGCTTTAACATAGGCATCTACTTTTGTATTTCTTCCTGGAACAATTGTTCCATCAACATCTATTAAAAGAACTTTTATTCCTTTTGAAGAAATTTCTTTATGAGCAATATTGATAATCGAGGAATTTCTATTCCATTTTGCTTTAAATAGCTTTTTTGACATGAATCCTAAAAATCTCTTTTCTCAAGTTCTAATTCAATAAGTGGTTGAATCTTATCAAACTCTTCACCTTCAAGAGCAAAAGTATTTCCATCAATTACTTTTCCTACTATAAAAAATGGATCTAAAGGAATATATAATCCATATTCTTCATTTTTAACTTTAAAGTTTACCAATAGCTCATAAAGTTCAGAATCTTCATCTAAATCTTTCTCTTCAAATTCTTCTGGTTCTGGTTCTTCAAGCTCTCCTGTTATTGTCAGTGTTACAGCTGAGCGAATTAGTTTGAGATCATATTCTTGAAGTACAGAATCTGCTACTTCTAAGATTGGCTCTGTTTTATTTATAGTTTTAATTAGCTCAGGATCATTATTAGCTGATAACTTAAAAAGACTTACGGGGGTATCTACAGGAGTTAATAGTACATATTCAATACCATTGAGAGGTACAACTTGTTCAAGGAAGCAAAGTAATTCATTCCCTTGGCTGTCAGTTATATGAAGAGTTGGAACTTCGCTAGTCTTCGGTGATTGAGGGTTAGCCATAGTTAATAATAATTTTCAAGGACCTTAAAGAATTTGCAAAAACCAAATGTATTTTAGGTTTGTATTGGGCGAAGTTCAGGCCCTTCTCTCAACCACTGTTGAAGGAGAAGAGCTGCAACTGCGCTATCAAGCTTTCCTGAACGATCATTTTGAAGGTTGTACTTTTGGCTAGCTTCCCAGCTGCTACTGTGTTCATTCACCCAAGCTAATGGTAAATCAAGTTCCTTTGCAATTTTTTTTCCATAGTTTTGGCAATGATTTGATTGGATTGTAGATCTGCCTCGTTCATCAAGCGGTATTCCAACAACTAAACCTTTAACGTTTCTATTTTTGCAAACGGCTTTGATAATTTCTAAATCCTGTTTAAAGGAGATTCTATGAATAGGAGGTAGCTTTGTAATTGTTATGCCAAAAGGATCACATCCAGCTAGGCCAATCCTTTTCTGACCAAAATCTAAGCTAAGAATTGATGTTGGGATAGGTTTTGTTAATTTCATAGCGAGTGTTTCCTGTTGGTGAGGGTAGAGGAGCATCGCCAGGTTGCAACTTTCCGAAAATTGCTTCCATATGATTATGAACTGGAAAATTTGATTGAAACTCTTTCCTTTTCAAGTTGCTTTTTCCAAGAAGTAAGTGCTCGCTATGAAAAGTTAAACCAATATCAGCTAATAATTTATTAATTTGATCATCATCTTTATTAACTTCAATAAGCACATCGTTTTCTAAATTACAAATATCTTTCATGATTTCTGTTATGGCATCTTTTAATCTTGAGTCCCAAGTTATATCTCTAGTTATTTTCAATGTATATTTCTCATAAGGAAAATCTTGTTGAATTATTCCAGCAATTACAACAGGTGATTTCACTGATTTAGATAAATATACTTTTACATATTTATTATTATTAATTAAATCGAATGGTTGTAGATCAAATATTTCTCTAAGAAGAACTGAATCACAAACTTTCTCAAGCTTGGCTAATTGATATGCTGTCTCATGATTTAAATTTTCCCAAGCAAAATAATTATAAGGATTAATCAATCTATTGGAAAGTATTTTATATTTGTTTGTAGAATTTATGGACCAGCAGCTTATTAATTTCTGAGGCTGAAACCCTAATTCACGTGCAATAGAAAGTTCTTCATTATTATTACTAGGATATTTAACAACCCAGTTTTTTGGAGTTCTTACATTTAAGTCTAATGATGCTTTTATAAGACTCATTTTCAAGCGCCTTATGCTGTTTATTTTTGGAGGCGTAAATATTATTGGACGAGAAATTGACCAACAGGTTCCTCTATTGTTTATTGGTTTGATTATTATTGAAGCTATCAACTGTTGATTTTCTAATGCTACAAGACAGAATGGTTGTTTTCTTGCAATGAATCTTGGTAGTGCATTCTCTATTTTTGCCAACCAACCTCTAAGAAGAAGTAAGTTTAAAAATCTAAACTCATTTCTTTCTTTTTTAGAAGCCAGCTTTTGCAGGTGGCTAATGCTGAGGCATTCTACTATCACTGTATTAATGCTTGAATCTTTCAAAGGCGGAACAATTTAATTTTTGGCAAATCTATCTATATTATATGGATTTGTGTTTGTTTGTCTTAGGAAGGCCTAACTATTACTATAGGGGTCTGTTCGTCAGCATTACCAGCAGGATTTGTACTTAATGCTCTTTTAAGTAGAGTCTTGTTTGTATTCTTACTGGAAGCAATTATCTTGACTTTGCCTAAGTCATTTACATCAACAACAGCAAAGTTAATATTATGCTTTTCTGCCAATTGCTCGCAATACTGCTTTGTATTAATTGGGCCTAGAACTATCACTTGATCGTAAGGAGGAGTGGTTCCAGTTATATCGTCAATTAATCTAGCTTGATCACCTGCCAATCGATAAAAAATACCTTTAACTTTTATTAGTTTTAGTATTGAAGCTACTAGCCAGGAAAATATAACTCTTGACGGACCAACCTCGTCAATTAATGATTGCATTCCACAAGCTGTAGCAAGGCTACTTGTAGGATGAAAGTAATAACACAGTAATTTTGCTAATAGGTTTGGCTGTAACATACTCGGGTGATGATACCTACCTTGCATTATTGCCAGGGGAGTCTCTCCAATAGTTATAATGTCACCAGGCATATGTACATTAGAAATATAACTATCAAATAATTTATAAGGATCATCAATTATTCCTAGCTTGTGAGTTTTAATTGGTATTACTTTAAAAATATCAGTGTTTTCTGAATTATTATTAACATCAAATTTAGTAGGTCTATTTATTGGGACTACAAATCCTTTTTTGCATTTTTTTCTACCAAAAGGGCTGTAGTTAACCCAACTAACATTTATCCATATACAGTCAATATCTTTTAGACTATTACTTGTATTTTGGCCTTCCACTTTTAGATTGAGATTGATTTTTGTTTCTTCTAGACTTTTTATTATATAAGATTGCCAATAATTATCAAATCTTTTTTGTATAGATTCGTTTACTGGAGAGATTGACTGACTTATTTTTAGAGGACTATAATTATCATTGCCTAGAATATTGCATGATATTTTAAGCTCAGGAATCATTATTTCTTTTCTATTATTGGGGTTGTAAAAAGTAATTAAGCATTTAACCTTTATAGATGACAAGCTCTTTTCAATGATCAAATCTTCAACATCCATTTGCAGAATAGAATTTTTAGTTGTTAAATGAGAGATTTCTAAAATTATTAACGTCAGAATAAATAGGATTATAATTAAGTACATTCTATATTTTTTGTGGACTAATTATCTCAGTAGTATTGTATTACATTTAAGAGGATATTGCTACAAATGAGAATAATTTTTTTAATTATTAAACCGTTACCTTGGATCATTATATCCATCCTTTGATGCATCACTATTATATTCATTAAAGCTTTTAATAGAAATATCAAAATCTGGTGGATTCAAGCCAGAAGCTTTACTTATTGCTTTGTTTATTTTTTCTATTGATACTTGTCCTTCTTCATCTAAAACAATCTCACCTTGTCCATTTAATACAACAATTTGAGGTATCTTTCCGTGCCAATAATAAGCAGGATCTTTTTTGCTGTCTATAGACCTTCCTTGTAATTCGTCTATTGTCAAAGGTATTAGATCTATTGATGATGTCCAAAGTAATTTCAAACCAGAGACTACAGGAGCAAATTCTTTACTTGAAGCGCTGTCATCAAGATAATAGACAATAACACTTGTCCTATCACTTTTAATTGAATCTTCTATTGTTGATTGTGGGGGAACAAGTGATCCATTGCCTGCGTAAATTGGGAAAATATTACCATCAAAACTATTCGTATCTCTGGCTGCATATGCAGGAAATATTAAGAACTGAGTGAAAATTAAAAAAGTTAGAAAGTAGTTAATTAATTTTTTCATTGCTTTATTTTTCAATTGTATTCCTTAAATATATTCTTTTATATATCAATAAAATTAATTTGGTATTTATCTTGAAATAGTTCTTCCCATTCCTTGTGCTATTCCCTTACCGACAAGACCAATAGCTCTTCCTAAGACATTGGTAAGTATTATCACCATTAAATTACCTACATATTTCACCATGTACTGAATTTGAGGTGATATTGCATCCCTTGCTTCTACTAGTAGTGTTACTTGTTTTTGCCACCAACCTAAATTGCGTAAATCATTATCTCTTGGTTCATTAACCAATAGTATTTCTATCCCTCCATTGGCAAACTTTAATAATTGACGCTTACTTTCGTAAAGTTGTATGGGGCGTTGAATTACATATTGCCATCTTCTCTGACTATTAAGTTGATTTCTTAACTTTTCTAGTTCTCTAGTAGATATAAGATTTGGATTTAATAAATGCTCTCTTAGTTCAGGCCAATCAGAGCAGGCACTAATAAGTTCTGTACAAATAATCTCTCCTGTACGAATTATCCAATTCATTATTAATATTTCTATTTTAATTAATGCTCTTGGGTCATCAGAGGGAAGTAGATTTCCTTCAATAAGGATTGGTTTATCTAAGATTAGAGAGTCTAGCATTAATGTAGGAGAAGGCATTTCCTCATCTATTTCATTAAGATCAATGATGTTAATTAGATGTTCTGAAATGCTAGTATTTTTATCATCTAATAATAATCTTGTATAATTACCTAAAAGTTGTCTTACAGAATGTTTCCTTATATCTTTTTCTAATAGAGTCCAAGTTTCAATATAACCAGTTGTGATATCAATATCTTTCTTTAATCTATTAATTACATCATCAAGTTGGCTTAGTATTATAGAGAGAAGTAGTTTTTGTTTGGTTTGACTTAAAGTCTGTAATGCAATTATACTACCAGTTCTATTATCACTACCTAAATTAATTGCTTCCTGTATCCTTGTATAGATTTCGTTCCATACAGCCTTCGAGCTTTTTTCTGGAATAGTTATACTTGTTGAGTATGTTTTATTGATATTGTGATTGCTTTTATTATTCTCCGGTTGAGACATATAAATAGGAGCCCATATCCAAATTAGGATTGATCTTGCACTTTTTATTTCTCTGATCCTTCCTTTTGTTAAGTACAAAAGAATAAAGTTCTTGCTAGATAAAATTATTACGTTTTCTAATTTAGTTAATTCTTTATTTATAATGTCAAGACTATTTTGTAGAAGATTGTTGCTTAAACTAGCAAAGAGTCCTTTCTTAGATGTCACATGATTAGATGAATCACTTAGCCTAATTATTCTGCCTCCAGAGGATAGTGTAGTTATTGTTTCTTTTAGGAGTTTAATATCAGGATTTTGTAGTATTCCATCGCATTCAAAATCCAATATTTGGGAGGGATTAAGACTAACTTTTGCTGGTATTATCAAAAGAATAGGAGATGGGGACCATTTTTCTTTTAGGCGTTTTAGTTCAATAGAAGTTGTATTAGACATTTCGATATTTTCTATTGACCAAATCACTAGAGATGGATGTCTTGTTAATTTATCTTTTTGGAGAAATACCTCAGTATTAGATTCTTCATTACTCAATTGAAGGGCTAATGATTCCCCCAGCAAATCTGGAGCTAATAATAAAATTTGCTTAGGAGGGCCTTCGGTCAAATGTCTTTCCCGTAATCATTCCTATGAAATTTAACTAACTTTCCTCTTTTGTTCCAGCCCTTCTTAAGTTGAGTTTTATGATTGCAATTTTTACGCATAAAATTTATTTCCCAAGTTTATATCTTTTAAACTGCTATTTTTCGTAACCAGAATTGCCTCTGGTAGATCGACAGTTCCTTCATATAGAGCTCTTCCTACTATTACTCCACAAATACCAATTTCCTCCAAAGGCAATATTGATATTATGTCTGAAATATTTCCTATACCCCCTGAGGCAATAACTGGGATATTAGATTCTGATGATATTTCTCTGAGAAAATCTAAATTTGGTCCTTTTAGTGTTCCATCAGTAGAGATGTCTGTGCAAATAATTGAATTTATATTTGTTTCTGAAAATCTTTTTACAAGTTCTGTGGCTTTTGTTTCGCTTTGGTTGATCCATCCTCTTGTAGCGACTTGACCATTTTTTGAATCAATTCCAACAATAATTTTGCCTTGGTGTTTATTTGCGAGTTTCTCTACAATATTTGGTTCCTCTATGGCAATTGTTCCAAGTATGACCTTGTCTACCCCTAATAATATTAATTCTTCTGCTCTTTCAATACTCCTTATTCCACCTCCAATTTGAATAGGTATTGAAATTTGATTTTTGATTGCTTTTATTGTTGAGTCGTTTATAGGCTTTCCAGTTTTTGCGCCGTCAAGATCTACTAAGTGTAAGCGTTTGGCTCCTAGCTCCTCCCAAGCTTGAGCTTGTTTGATTGGATTAATACTGAATTCAGTTACCTTATTGTATTTTCCTTGTAGGAGCCTTACGCATTTTCCGCCAAGTAGATCAATAGCTGGAATGATTTCAATCACAAAAATATTTATGCTTTATATATATTGCATTGCAATGGTTTTTTTTTTCAGTCACGTAACACGCTTGAATAGATATGTAATTGCTTGAATGCTTTGAAAACACTGTTTATGGGTGGCACTCGCTTTGTAGGCAAAGCCTTGTTAAAAAGATTAATAGACAAAGGATATGACATTACAGTTTTTACAAGAGGTCTGAAGGATTTTCCCTCAAATATAAAACATATAAAAGGAGACCGAAACACAGATGATATTGAAAAATTATCTGGTATGAAATTTGATGTGATTATTGATAGCTCTGGTAGAAAATCAATTCAAACTAAGCAGGTTTTAGAAAAGACTGGATCCCCTTTACATAGATTTATTTATATAAGTTCAGCGGGAGTCTATAAAGACAATGAAGAATGGCCTCTTGATGAGAATTCATCTATTGATAAGAAAAGCAGGCACATAGGGAAAGCTGATACTGAGGACTGGCTAGTTAAATCAGGTATTCCATTTACTAGTTTTAGGCCTACATATATATACGGACCTGGTAATTATAACTCTATTGAAAAATGGTTTTTTGATCGAATAGTTCATTCACGACCTGTTTTACTTCCAGGTTTGGGAAATACTATTACACAACTTGGACATGTCTCTGATCTTGCAGAAGCAATTGCTTTAAGTATAGAAAATACTAATTCTAAAAATTGTATATATAATTGCTCAGGTAAAAAGGGTATTACTTTTAAGGGTTTAATAGAAGCATCTGCGATAGCATGTGGAAAAGATCCTGAATCTATTGAGCTGTTTTCCTTCGATCCATCTAGATTAGATAAAAAAGAAAGAAAAGTATTTCCATTAAGACTCAATCATTTTCTTACTGATATATCATTAATACAAAAACATCTTAACTGGGAACCCAGCTTTGATATTCAAAAAGGTTTGTTAGATAGTTACAATAATGATTATAAAATAAGTTGTAATTCTAATCCTGATTTTAGTTCTGATATTAAATTGATCGGTTATTAATGTAATTATAAGCAGATATTAATGAAATAAAAAGTGAAGACCAGAAAAATATGATTCCTAGCGAACTAGATATTATATAAAAACTTTCTCCTCCAATAGAAAGTGGCCAAAGTAAGAAGATAATACAGAAAAATTGTAACGATGTTTTAACCTTAGCTAGTCTTGAGGCAGGGGCACCATCCTTATATTTACCTCTCCATGCTGTTATTAAATATTCCCTAGAAATTAATATCCAAACAGACCATAAAGGAATTATATCTTTATAAGTTAACCATAAAATCGGAGATAAAAGCATTATTTTGTCTGCCAAAGGATCCATCTGAGCCCCCCAGGCGGACCCTCTTCCACCTTTCCTTGCAAACCATCCATCTAACCAGTCACTTATACCTCCTATAATAATTAGTGTCCATGCGGTCAAGATATGCCCACTTGCTAGCGACATAAGTAATGGAAAGCCTAAAACAAGCCTTAAAACTGTAATCGAATTTGCTATTCTCTCAAAGTTAAAAAGTTTCTTAATATGCATTTATTAAAGTTGGTACAGCACTATTAACTTATAATAATAAAAATAAGTAATTGCATTATTATTATATTGAATATAAATTTTAGTAAAAATATTCCTTATATGTGTTGAAAAATATTGTTAAGATAACTATTTTAATAATATTACATGTATTTAAAATAGTTATGACAGCATTCCTTTTGTTTTTTCTAGTTGCATCATTAGCCTCTATGTTTTACATTGTTCGCAAGTTGGAAGACAATTCATGAATTCTAATAATAATCACTTGCTTGTATTATATTTCTTGAGTCATTTTATCAATGAACGTTAAGAGACTCAAATTACCACCAGAATCTGATCTAAAAACCTCAGTTGAGGAATTTGCTGTAAACGCAAAATCCGAAGGGTTTATTTTAGGTGTTGTTGGTGATTTGCAAAAAGCAAGATTTAAATGCCCTATGAACGATGAAATAAGTAATTTAGATGGACCTTTGGAAATTATCACATTAAATGGAACAGTATCTCCTGAGAGAGTTCATTTGCATTTAAGTGTTTCTGATAATAGTTGTCACTTATGGGGAGGTCACTTGGAGGAAGGAAGTACTATTTTAAAAGCTGCAGACTTACTTATTGGCCTAATAGATTTCAATGAAGATTTTAAAATAATAAAAACAAATAAAATTATAGCTGATAATACTACTATTGAAATCGCAGTTTTACCAAGTTGTCCATGGTCAGCTAGAATTTTAAGAATGCTTAAATCTAGCAATTATCCCTATAAAGTTATTAATATCAATAATGATAAATCTTTCGAAAAAATTAGAGCAAAAAGTCATAGTTCAACTTTTCCTCAGGTATTTATAGATGGTAAATATATAGGAGGTTACGATCAGTTTATGCATTTATTCTCTTCAGGCAGATTTACGCTTTACAAATGAATAAGAATTCCGAAGAATTTAAAGATAATTATTGGGATAGCAAGCCTAATTGGTGCAGACCTTGGACAATAATTATTTCTGGTCTAATTATTGTATTATTTTCTATATATATTATTCAGAATATTATCATAAGGTCACTAATAATTCTTTTGATTATATTCTGGTGGATACTTTTTCTTTATTTAGTCCCTTCAAGTTATAAAGATTCAGTATAATTATGGTTTTGGATTATACGATTAGATCTTTAGAAGAATATGATATTGAAAAAGTTATTTATTGGTCTAGGAATGAAGGTTTTGCTCCAGGTTATGGAGATGTTGGTATCTACAAGAATACAGATAAACAGGGACTTTGGATTGGGGCCTTAGATTCTAGGCCTATTGGTTGCATAGCAGGAGTTAAGTATAATCCAGATTACGGTTTTATAGGTCTTTTTATCGTTGACAAGGTCTTTCGCGGAAAAGGGTTTGGATTAAAGTTGTGGGAGCATGTAATTAATAAACTTGATGATGTTCCTTGTTTGGGTATAGAAGCAGCTACAGATCGTATCTCTGATTATCAGAAATGGGGTTTTAAGCCTTCTTCAATTACAACTAGATGGAGAATAATAAAGCACGAAGGATCATCTATATTTGATAAAGTTAAGCAATTAACAGACAAATTTTGCATTCTTGATGGTTCTCAAATTTCTCCTGAAATCATACAGTTATATGATGAAAAGAAAGAAGACAGTCCTAGGCCACATTTTCTCTCAGACTGGCTCTCACATAAAGAAGGTTCAGTTCGAGCAATTTTAGATGAATCAGGTTCATGTGTTGCTTTTTGTCGATTAAGGCCATGTTTATTAAAGAAAGGCTCTGGTTATAGAATTGGACCTTTAATTGCTGAAAGTCCTTTATTAGCATCTCTACTTTTATGTAATATAATTTCTAATTATAATGGTGTAATCTTAATTGATTCTCCTGGTATTAACGTTCAGGCAAATATTCTCTTTAGATCAATGGGATTTAATTCAATATCTCACACAATTAGAATGTATAAAGGCACTCAACCTTCAATATCTATGAAGGATGTATATGGCTTGGCTTGCCTAGAACTTGGCTAGTAATTTATGATTATTTTTTTAACTGATTCCTTAGATGCATCTTTTCCTCTGAAAGTTCATACTCTAATTGCTTTATTAATTTAGAGACTAATGACTGAAATTCAGGTTGACATCCTTTAAATGCAGCTTTGTGGCGAATTGATTCGTTTCTTGTTCGTAAATCAGTAAGCATTAGCTGTAAAGAATCTATTTGAGGGCTAGTTTCCATACTGAAAATCTATAAAAAGCTAATAATTAATTATACTAAAATAAAATTCTGGATGGCTTCTTCCATAGTTGATTTTTTGTTTTCTTCATTGCTAGTAATTTCTATAATATTTTTGGAGGCAAATTTTGTATTCAAGGCTTCTATGCAACTCTTTGCTACTAATCGTCTTGGAATAGAACCTTCAGTTTGTTTGTCTCTTTGAGTGTAGAAAATATTCTGCTTTGTAAGGTTTTCTTCTTTTTCATTTAAACCTCCAGGTCTAATAATTGTCCAGTCTATGCCACTATTCATAACCTTTTCTTCACCTATCTTTTTGCATAAAAGAATTAGTCCAAAAAAGTTTAATGGATGAAATAATTTACCTATGCATAGTGAACTTACAAGAATAATTTTTTTAACTCCAACTCTTTTACAACTTTCAACCTGCAAAGCGACTCCATAGGCGTCTATTTTTGCAGGACCTGTCAAATCAATACTTGGTCTTGCTCCTGTTGCAATTATTAGAGTATCTATTCCTGTTAAGGCTTCGTCTAATGATTGCCTATTAAAAATTGATATTTTATGTTGATTACAATTACTGAGTGATTCTGGAATTATTGAATTATTTCTTGTTATCAAACTAACTTGATAATTGCTTTTTAATGCTTCTTCTGCTATTCGATAGCCAGTTTTTCCGGAGGCCCCGCTTACTGCGATTTTCATGTTCGGTTTGAAATTTCAATTATTATATTATAAAATTTATTTATATACAATTTTATAATATTAACTTTATGCCTTTTTGCATAATATAGGTTTATTTCTTAAAGGGAATAATTCTGTACATATTGAACACTTGGTTCCATCGCAACCTCTTGCAGTGCAGTGGTTTCTACCATAGTAAATAATCTGTAAATGTAATTTATTCCACAAATATTTGGGGAAAAGTTTTTTAAGATCTTTCTCAGTTTCCCTTACATTTAAGCCAGAAGTGAGGCCCCATCTTTGAGCAAGCCTATGAATATGAGTGTCGACTGGAAATGAAGGAATGCCAAAAGCTTGTGCCATTACAACACTTGCTGTCTTATGACCTACTCCAGGCAATGATTTTAATAGCTCAATGTTATTTGGTATTTGATTATTGTATTTCTCATAGATTATTTTAGATAGATTATATATATTTTTTGCTTTTGTATTAGCAAGGCCTATTTGTTTTATATGACTAAGAATTATCTCCTGTCCTATATCATATATATCTTTAGCAGTCTCTCCATAGCTAAACAATGCTGGAGTTAGTTCATTTACTTTTTTATCAGTTGATTGAGCGCTAAGTAGAACCGCTATTAGTAATGTGTAATTATTAGTGTGTATTAACGGAATTGGAGGATTAGGATAATGTTCAGCTAACCTTTTGATTATTAGATTAACTCTTTCTTTTTTTTTCATGTTCTTTTGTAGGTATAGATTGTGAATGATCAATTTTTAGAGATTTCCAATCTCAGCCATTATTATGGAGAAATTGTTAGTAATGGTCTTACTCTTAATTCTATAAATCTTTCCTTGAATAAAGGAGAGATTTTAGGACTTTTAGGACCTTCTGGTTGTGGAAAGACTACTTTGCTTAGATTAATTGCCGGTTTGGAAAAACCTTATGAGGGTTTAATTAAATTCCATAATCAAATAATTTCGTCGTCAACTAATGTCCTTCCTCCTGAGAGGCGTGGTATAGGGATGGTATTTCAAGATTTTGCTCTTTTCCCTCATCTTACTGTTTGGGAAAATATATGTTTTGGCTTAAGTAAGCATGAAAATAAATCTAGAGCTAGTTGGTTAATTAATTTAATAGGGTTGGATGGTTTCAACAACCGATATCCACATGAACTTTCGGGTGGTCAGCGCCAGCGTCTTGGATTGGCTAGGGCTTTAGCACCAGGTACTGCATTGGTGCTTTTAGACGAACCCTTTAGCAGCCTTGATGTGGAGGTTAGATATAGATTAAGAAATGAGTTGTCTAGGGTTCTTAGATCGTGCTCTGCATCCGCAATATTAGTTACACATGATCCCCAAGAAGCATTAGGTATATGTGATCGAGTAGCTGTAATGAGAGAAGGGGTTATACATCAATGTTCTTCTCCTATTGATATACTTACTAATCCGCAAACACCTTTTATAGGTAAATTTGTTTCTCAGAATAATTTAATTGAAGTTCACAAATCGGAAGATTCATTTAATACTCCTTTTGGATCTGTTTTAGTTAAACCTCATTTATTAGAAGATCAGCCTAATATACTTATGGTTGATGATCTTTCATTAGATATATATAGATCAAAAACTGGAAAGGGTATAATTAAATGTAGAGAATTTAATAATATAAACTGGATTTTTTTAATAGAATATGAGGATAAAATACTAAGAGTTTCAGTGCCTTTGGATAGCGAAATGAAAATTGGAGATAATGTTGATATAAAGTTTAGTTCTGGAAAATATGGCTATCTTTTTCCTGGTTGTATTTCTTGTATTCTTAGATCCAAAAATAGCTAGTTATATTGGTAACAAGTTAATTTCCACATTTACACTTTCCGCCTTTCCAATGAGAGCATTTAGTTCGCTTACATTTCTTTTTTTTATGCACAAAAAATCTTTCTTTTGAAGAACCTTTGATATTTTTACCTGTGATAGCAAGGTACATTGTTGACTGAATTTACCTAGCAACTGAGATTCATTATCATATTAAAGTAAAGGACCTTAATACTTTATGTGATGTTTCTGTAATTTACTTGTATCATTTGATAAGGAATTCAATTTAGGTAATCCCTTTAATTGTTTAAAGCCGTTAATCCATTCTTTTGCATTATGGCTGATTCAACTTTTCAAAAACTGAGTATTAGTACTAGCCCAGCTGGTAGGGCTATTGCTCAACCAATGGATTCTGCACTGGTTGAATTGCTTTACCAACATGTCACTATTGAAAGAAATGCTAGTGCACAATATTTTGCTATTTCAATTTGGTTTGCAGAAAGAGACTTAAATGGTTTTTCCAAATTTTTTAAACAAGAATCATTTGATGAACTAGAGCATGCTTCAAATTTTGCTAATTATCTTGTTGCTCGAGGACAAACTGTTGTTTTGCAAGACTTAATAGCTCCAAAACAAAAATGGAATTCTATTGAAGAAGTTATTGCTGACTCTTTCCAAATGGAAGCAGATGTTACTACTTCTATTCATCAGCTTTATGCAGTAGCTGAACGATCAAGTGATACAAGAACCACTGTTTTCTTGGACCCTGTTATTGAAAGTCAGACAAAATCAGAGGATAATTTTGCTCATATTCTTTCTAGAGTTAAATTTGCTGATAATCAACCTTCTGCAATATTGATTTTAGACGGAGAATTCTCACCACAAAATTAAAAAAGATTTAATTATATGGTTTAAATATATTCAATTGGCCTGTGACATAGTTCATATAAGAAAAGCTTAGAAATACTGGCTTTTGATTCTTTTTTCATTTTTTTTGAGATATCCTTTAATTCAGATCTTCTAATCTTCAACTTATATATTTCATCAGTTAATCGTTTCTTAAGATTCAAGTCATTGCAATTAATTAAAGAGTTAATTATGTATTTATATCTGTATCTAATATAATCAATTTCTCTACATAAACTTCCTGTTAAAGAATCAGAGATTTTCAGTGTTTTATTCATATTCTTATACTGATAAAGGTGCTTCTTCTACAAATTCAGGAGCAAGACTTAATGTGCTTTCACCAGAAGGAGCAATTAAAAGATCTGCTGATCTAAGTCTGCTAATTAAACGAGTTGAAGTTACTCGAGTGGAACCAATAAGTTCACCAATTCTTTCATGTGTAAGCCTAAATGGCAATTGGCACCAATCTCCACATCTTCTACCAAGTCTATTTACGAGAAGAGCAAATAAGGCCTGAAGTCTTTGTTCTGCATTGCCTAAATGTCTTATTCTTAATAGTTGCAATGTCCATTCATTCACTGCATCAAAACCCTGAGCTTCTGATGCCTCAGCATCACTTCTAAAGCAAAGCTGAGTAAGTGCTTCAACGCATATCCCCTCACTACATAGTCTGTCAGTTCTTAATTGATCGCCTGATTGCAAAAAAGCAAGAGTCATTCCTTCAGTCTCTTCACAAGGACAATAGACCCTTGCAATACCATCTATGACTTCAAGACAGGATCCTCCATTTCGAGCAGATGGATCGATTAAAACTGTTTGACCAACAGCCAACCTTACTTTTGGAACTGGACCGTCAGGCAAGAAACGATAGTTCATCTATCAATTTTCATTGCTATTGAGAATTAATATCAAAATACACTAAAGAGGAACACTTTTGCAACCGATTCTCAATAGCAAAACAGCTGTTGAGACTAAGCTACTTTTGAGAAAGTAATTTGTATATTTTTATACTTAATAGGCGATCATTTTGCGATATTTTTTATTGAAATTCTTGATATGAACAAAATCATAAAAAAAGAGTCCCTGTTCCCTGGGATTCTTTCTTTAATGATTGAAGTTAGATGATTTGAATAAATTTGATTACCCAGCTGTAATCTTTGCACTTTCCATATTGTCAAATGCTTTTCCAACTCTTCTAAAATCAAATCCCATGCCTCTTAGTGCATGCCATATATGCCCCTGTAGGAAGAAGAAACCAAAATAGAAATGGACATTTGTTAGCCAGGCTCTGGCAGTATGCATATCACCTGGAAGATCTGTTGCCGTGTCAGTAAAATATGGAGCGAAGTCAAACTGAAGTTTTAGCACCTCCCCATATAGATCAGTTGGATAGATAGTGGTATTTGTTGCACACCAGAATGCAGCAACAAAGGCCATATAGGCAATACCAGCAAGTGAATAAGAAAAACTGATTCAGCAGATAGAAGTCCTTTGCCTTTGAATTCCGTATATTCTCCTACATTTTTTGTGGCGATGTGGAATGCCCCTCCAATAATTAGAAAGAATGCAAGGAAAGCGTGTCCTCCCATAACATCTTCCAAATTATTTATTGATAGGAAATCAGCTTGATGGTTCCATATCATTCCTAGATCAAGATTGTATTTAACAGTTCTTGTTGCACCTCGAGCAGCATCATAAAT
Organism: uncultured Prochlorococcus sp.; assembly: GCA_902590775.1. Classification (GTDB taxonomy): domain Bacteria; phylum Cyanobacteriota; class Cyanobacteriia; order PCC-6307; family Cyanobiaceae; genus Prochlorococcus_E. The sequence continues at coordinate 17,357 of CACIYC010000009.1, read as the reverse complement.
CCCATGAATTCTTGCCCATTCAACGAATTGAATGTTTCCAAGACCAAGAAAAATTAAATGGTGACCAAGAATGAAAGTCAACCTATCTGGATCATCCCATTCAAAATCAAATTTTTTAGCCCTAGAAGATTCTGGATAATTTCCGAGGTCCCCTTCGTACCTCATAGAATGTAATAGGCCTCCAGCTCCAAGTATTCCGGAGAAAATTAGGTGTAATACAGCTATAACTGTGCACCCATAAGGTTCAGTAATAACACCATTTGAAACTCCACCAATGCCAAGACCAGCAAGATGAGGTAAGCAAATTAAATGTTGGTTACCCATCGGAAGAGATGAGTCGTAACGAGCGAGTTCAAAGAGTGTGAATGCACCGGCCCAGAACATCATCAAACCTGCATGTGCTGCGATGAATTTTCCTGAACGGTTTGTCACTCCTGAGTTACCCGCGTACCAGTCATAGGTAACGTTTGGGTTCCCGTAGGTCTGCACGAGAGTTAATTATAAAAAGGCTCTGACAAATTATTTGACTAATAAACAAGTTACATATCGCATTTCACATTGCTTATTATTATTGTAGTTTTTATACGCTCATATGTATTTATCTGCTACTTTTGATGTCTAATATTTGCTAGATTATAGTTAATTTAATCTTTTATTGTCATTTAAAGAGATTTGTATGACGATAAGAAATCTGAATCTTTTTATAAAGTGAGCAAATTAACTGGAAATGACGTTATTAAAATCTTCAATGAAGGATTATTAGAAGCAGATAATCAAAAAAAGACTCTTTATATAGCGCTTGGCTTATTAGGTGACTTTGATAGTTTTGAATATGTACAAGCATTGCTACCGTATTTGGAAAAATTAAAAAAAGCAAATATTAATTTGATGATTGTAGGTATAGGAGACCAGGAATCAAAAGAATATTTTTGCAATTATACAAAATTACCTATGGAGTATTTAAAAGTATTTAATAATGCAGACTTACATAAAAGCTTAAAATTAGATAGAGGTTTAAACTTGACTTTAAATCCATTTTTAAATTTAATACTTATGTGCTTAGGTATTAAATCACCAGGAACCCTTAAAGAAGTTTTTAGAGGTTATATTGGTGATAAGAATGGAAATAGAGTCTTTCAAGATAATGAAAATATTAATTTTATAAATATTATAAAATTTAAATCTAATTTATTTAATTTTATTTCACGTGACGAATCACTAAGGCCATTTGAACTTGCATCCGCGAGATTGTTAAACATGCAAGAGGTGATATCTAATTGGGAGATATATATGAAAAATTATTCACACTTGACGCAAAGAACGGGAACATTTTTAATTGATGAGTATAGTAATATTCTTTATTCTTTTTCTAGCAAAGGCTTGTTAGGTTTCTCAGAAACAATGACTCTTCCTATGGATTTTCTAAACAAATGGCTTTAATATTTATCTAAGATATGAAATTAAACATTTGCCATAAATGTGGATCTAGTAATTTTATAGCTGATCGAGCATTAGCAGGAAAAATAATTTGCTCTTCCTGTGGAACACCTTATGTCAAAAATCTAAGAAGAATTCTCCCAAAAAATAATTTAATTAAATCTAGAAAGAATTATATTATTTTTATATTTTTTATTATTTTAGTTCTTGCTTTGATTATTTAATATTTAGACTTTCTGGAAAGGTTCTCCAATATCCTTTAATGTTTTGTACATTTAAAGAAAAGTCATAAAGGTTACTAATGTTTAAGGAATTGATCACTTTAGAAGGGCTTCCATCGAATAGAACATATCCATTCTTTATGGCAATAACCCTTTTTGTTTCCTTAATAATATTCTCAATATTATTTGTTACATATAACATAGTTATCCCCTCATATGTAAGTTTACTTAGAGTATTAAGAAGTTGATAATTAGATTTTAGGTCTAACATGCTAGTAGGCTCATCGAGAACTAATATCTTCGGATTGTTTATAATTGATCTGGCTATTAGAACACATCTTTTTTGACCATCAGATAAGTTAAAATAAAGCTTATCTGAGAAGTTTAAGTCAAATTTTTTTATCAAAATGTTTAAATTATCTATTCTTTCAGGTGTTTTGAAGCTGTCTTTTATAATTCCCATACTTCCATTATATCCAGATAGAATTACATCACAAACTGTAGAATCTTTCTTTATTCTATAATCAAAGTCTGTCATTACATAACCTATTTGTGATCGCATTTTCCAAATATTTATATTTGTATTTCCAAATATCTTTAGGTAAGAATTATATTTGAATTTAGGGCTTTTTATTTTAGCAATTGTTTTTAAAAGAGTTGACTTACCAGAGCCATTTGGTCCAAGAATTACTGTATTCTCTCCTATTGATAAATTAAAACTTATATTGTTTAATACATTCTTTTGCTTGTAACACACTTCAAGATTTTCACATTCCAACCATTTTCCTTTTTTCAAAGTCTATAACTCCACATTACATATAATTGCCAGCTTGAAAAAATAAAAATAGACAAATATAGCCAATTTAGCCATGCAGGTCTTTTGTTGTTCATTAGAGTATTAGTATTATTCCAATTGGAACAAGTAGCCTTAAAGCAATATTTATTGCTAAACTTTTAGAATTTTGTTTTTGAAGTTTATTATTAGCTGGTGGATATTTCATTGCGATGTCTTGGTGAACAGTATTTGTATCTGAGTCTGTAGGATATAACTCCCATGGTTTATCTTCTATGTTAGAACTTTTGAACCAATCCCAATAGTATTGAACCATTTTATCTTCACCAAGTAATTTGACATTATCTTTTTCAATGAAACCCATTTGGTTGTTATATGTTTGAGTTCTTAAAATCATATAATCTTCTGCAAACACTTTATAAAATACGCGGTGTTGCAATTTTTTAAATAAAAATATGTTAGTCAAAAGTTTATTTTTCATGAATTTACGATAATGCCTAACTATTACTCTTGCTTGGTTATTTGATAGAGGAATATGATCTAGTATTTGTATGTATCTTGATTTCTCTGGCTCTCCTTTATAAATAATTATTCTTCCTGGTGGTAGAAATTTTATTCTTATAAATTCTCCTCTTTTATCTTTGTATTTGTAGATACTTTCAATTTCATCTTTTCCTCTTTTTATTTGTTGATTAAAGCTTGTAATTACTTTTCTATTAACATCATTATCTGGAATTGTATCACCATGGACCCAGAAAAGATGAAGTATATCTAGATGATTTTCTATTATTCTTGCCCAGTCACATTTGAAATCTACTATTACTTCTTCATAAGCATAATCTTCTATATTGAAACCATACTTGTCGGGAAATCTTCTTTCTAATGGATCTTTTATTTCAAAATCGTTTAAGTTAGTTTTTGCTTTTCCAGTGTAGTAAATATATATGTAGTCAGAGATTTCTTTGCATACGTATTGATATAGATGAATCTTTGATGCATAGTTATTGTAATTATCATCAACAATATGATTGCAGGTAATTCTACTTAGATTAGTACATTCCCCATTTGATCCAAATTGTGCACCATGATAAGGACAGATTAAATTTCCTTCTTTAACTTCACCTCCAATAAAAGAAGCACCTCTATGAGGGCAGAGGTCTTTGACACACCTTAAATTTTGATTTTTATCTATATATATGATTAATGGTTCATTGTACATTGTAAATGAATATGGCTCGTCTTTTTTTATCTCACTTTTACTACATACTGCATACCATCCCAAAAGCCCTTTCTTAAGTTGATTAGAGGGTTCTTTGGGATTATTATCAATAGTTAATTTGTTGTTTCTATCAGATGTATTGCTATTTAAGGAAGTTTCCTTGCCTATGCTTACTTTATTAAATTGTGCTAATCTGTCATCTTTCATAACAATTTTTCCTTGCATAAGGAAAAAGTTTGATTTCCGATAATCTAGATATTACCTTATAAGAATCATAAGATGCGAAATTAATGGTGAATTTCTATTTTCTGTAGCTTGATTAAACACTCATTTTAGATATATGAATTAAATTATTTCAAAGTATATTTATTTTATTTAAAAGATGAATTTTATGCTTTTTATGCTTTTCAGTTTAGGCAGGGCCTGTAGCCTCAATATATTTGGTTGCTTCTTCAAGATTGTTGCAGAATTTACAAGTTCCGAGATAGCAACATAAATATCTCAAAAAAGATCTCTTGCCTCCTGAAAGTTGATATTTGTGAATCGTTCCACCATGTGGAGTTGCATAAATCAATTCCGGTAATACTGACATAACTTTAATAGTTTTCTAAAAATTGCTTTTGATTAAGACATTTCGCAATGGGTATTTTCTCCTATTTTTTAAACATTTTTATTTTTAAAACTCAATTCAAGATTTCTTTTACTTGATTCAATTAGATGTATAAGAAATTCTAAAAGATGAATACAAGTTTCATTTCTTTAATATAAATAGAGTGAATTTCATCTAAGCATCTTGTTTCTATATTTAGAAATAGTAGAGTTTATTCGTGAGATTTTCGATATTTTAAATTATTTATTTCTGATTTTAATGCTTTATATATTTTTATTTTAGCGTTAGTTATTAATTTTTTTTCTATTCATTTTTATCTAACATATGTATTTCTTCCTTTTCTCCAAACAATGTTTTTATTTTTTATACAAAGTTGCTAAAATCTTTTCAAGGCTATGTTTTGTAGCTATTTCCTTTTTATCTTGTAGCTATTTGCTGTTTATTTTTTCAAGCTTACTTCATGGCTGATTCTTAACCTGGTTTAATCCTTTACATCTTAGTTATTAGTTAATATATTTTTTGTTATATTTATTTTTTTATTTGAATCTTTTTCAGGCTTGCTATTCTCTTCTTCATTTATCTTTCGCTTATCTTCCTATATATTTTATTTCTCACTATTTAAAGGTTTTATTTTTACATCCTGGCTGTTGCTAAATTTGTATATTTCTTTTTTAATAATTACTTTTTGTCGTATTATTTTTGAATTGTTATTTATAGCTTTGCCTGGTTTTTTGTTTTTTGTATAAAATGTTTCCTTCTTTTGTAAGCAAAAAATAATTATTTTATTCCTTCTTCACCTCTTGATTAATTATTTATTTCTTTTTTCCAGGCCATAGCTGCAGAGTCAAGCATTAAAAATATGTTTCTTTTGATTTTCTTTAGATGTTCCCAGTTCAGTGATTTCAGGCTTTTTAATTGAATTTTAAAACAATTTCAATAAGCGATGTAAATTTTCTCCCAATATTTTGCAACTTTTGTATATCTTAGATCCGTATTTTATTACATATCACTCGTGCAGACCTACGGAGACCCCAACGTTTCCTATGCATGGTATGCGGCTAATGCTGGAGCTGTTACTAACAAATCTGGCAGGTTCATTTCTTCGCATATTGCGCATACGGGCCTCATTTGCTTTGGAGCAGGTGCAAACACCCTTTTTGAATTAGCTCGTTACAACCCTGATTTGCCAATGGGCGCTCAAGGGCTTGTAGTTCTCCCTCACCTGGCTGGACTTGGTCTAGGTGGCATATCTAACGGAGTATTTACTGACACTTATCAGTTGTTAGTTGTTGCCATACTTCACCTGATCCTCTCAGGTGTATACGGTGCTGGCGGTATGCTTCATGCCTTTAGGTACGAGGAAAAACTAGAAAGTTATCCTGAATCATCGAGAGCTAATAAGTTTAAGTTTGATTGGAACGATCCAGACAGACTTACTTTTATTCTTGGCCACCATTTACTTTTCCTTGCTGCTGGAAACATTCAATTTGTTGAGTGGGCCAGAATTCATGGAATATACGATTCAGCTTCAGGAGCTGTTCGCCAGGTTGAGTACAACCTTGACCTTGGAATGATATGGAACCATCAATTTGATTTCCTTTCTATTAGTAGTTTGGAAGACATTATGGGTGGACATGCTTTCCTAGCATTCTTTATGGCTGCTGGTGGAGTTTTCCACATCCTTACCAAGAATTACGGAGAATACAACTCCTTCAAAGGAGCTGACATCCTTTCTGCAGAATTTGTACTTTCTACATCATTGGCTGGAGCTGCATATACTGCATTTGTAGCTGCATTATGGTGTGCAAGTAATACAACTATCTATCCTGTAGATCTTTATGGTGATGTTCTTCAGTTCAAGTTGGGCATAGCTCCTTATTGGGTTGACACTGATACAGCGCTTGCTGCAGATGCCCATACAGGGCGTGCATGGTTGACCAATGTTCATTTCTTCATTGGTTTCTTCTATCTTCAAGGACACTTCTTCCATGGATTAAGAGCCCTTGGTTTTGATTTCAGAAGTATTGGCAGATTGTTCGACAATCTTGAAACCTCTGAAACAACTTTGAATTAGATTCTTTTCAATAAGTTCTTATTCATAAAAAAGAGGCCTTTAAAAAGGCCTTTTTTTTATGTTTGATTTTTATCTAGTTTTAGCTTTATTCAGTGTTGGATCGTTATTGAATTAAAATTTTTATGGCTTATCAACTTTTAATTACCTCTCAGGATATGTAATCAATAGTTAATCGGTATTTATTAAGTTGCCAATCAATTATTTGGTCTCTAATTCAGGTTAGTTAAAGTTTAATTTTATATACTCTAATTTGAAATTAAGCTGTATTAATTAAACCTAAACAATTCTCTTTCTTCTAATATAAAAGATGTAAATAATTTAGTTAGTAAAGCTAATATTAAATTCTAAATGAATTAATAAAAAAAAAGAACTATTTAATTAGTATGCAATTAATTCTTCCTAGAAATAATTCATTCAAAAAAGGTAAATAGGCTAATGGTGCAATTAATTTGCTTAGAATTTTAAAAATAAGCCAATCTGATTTTCTTCCATCTGTAAATATTGGTTTAACTTTAAAATTTTTTGATCTCCAATTCTGTTTTTTAATCAACCCTTTAAAATCTTTAATTGATGTTCCATTAAGCTCAAATAATTTTTCCCAGTTTCGTAAAGGAAAAGCTTCAGGCTTATACCAATAGGAATCTTCTCCTCTTTCTTCTAGAATTTTATTATAAGCAGAAGCAATTGTTTTACTTGAGAAAAACCATTGCAAAGCAACTGCATTTGTAACCATTCCTATATGAGCTTCCAGAGGTTGTAAGTATTGAGGGAAAGCAACGCAAAGTGTTCCTCCTTTTTTTAAAACTCTATAACATTCAGACAAAACCACTTCTAAATCTTTAACGTGCTCAAAAACATCTGTCGATATAATAAAATCAAATGAATTGGATTCATAAGGTAGTCTCTCAACTTCACCTGTCATGAATTCTACATTACTAATATTTATACTCTTAGCAAATTCTTCCGAGGCAGTACGAAATATAGGATTAATATCTATTCCAAATCCTTTAGAAAGCTTATATCTTTTACTCCATGCAATCAAACGCCCACCTGTATAAGAACCTAGATCTAAAAGAGTTTTCCCTTGAAGAGTTTCCTCAGATATTCTAGGAAAGAAATATTTTCTTAACCAACTAATTTGATTGTTATTCTCCCATTCATAACTTGCTAATGATGATGAGTTCCTTATCTTCCTTCTTTCTTCTTCTGAGCCATTAATATATTCTTTAGTTTTAAAAACCTCCCATAAGTTAGGGTCATGAGGGTCCGGATATGAAGGGAACATCTTCATTATCTTCTTGCAAAGATCCTCCCTTATTGCCATTTGCCTCAAAACGGACTAGTCATTATAAATACTATACACAAAGATTATTGCGATATTCATTTATAGGAGTATTTTATGGCGATATGATTATAGTGATCAAATTGGTACCAGCTACTGAGATCCCATAATATACCTTGTCATCATCATTTCATGTATTTCTAACATGATTAGGATTAGCCTGCTTATGTTAATGTCTAGAGGTTTAGATAGTAAACACATTAAGTATTTTTTAATTTAATTTTCTTTTTATTCCAATCTTTTTATTAATTTGAAACTTGCAAAGTTAAATGAATTTACTTAATACTAAAATATATTTAATTCCTTTTAAAAAGAAAAAAGTAGTAATATTTGACAGGGTAAATGCTGACTTTGTAAGACAAGCACTTCACTCTGTAGATCCAAGATCAATCATTGTAATTGATTCAAGACGAGAAAGTATTTATCTTTTTGCATTTTTTAGCCTTACATTTTTTAGACTCCTTATACATAAAAGAAATATAGCAATAGCATATTACTGCTCAATAATAAAGTATATTTCCCCAGAGATAATAATAACTTATATAGATAATAATCCAAGGTTCTATGAAATTTCAAAATGCATAGAAAAAAGTAAGTTTTATGCTATACAAAATGGAAACAGATTTTTATACAATGATAGTTTTGGTACGAAGGTGAAACGTTATAAGCATTGTTATTTTATTCTTAGACCTATTTACTATCCAGTTACTTACTTATCTATAAGTGATTATGAGACTAATACATATTATAAGCAGTGTGATTTCCAATTCAAAAATATAATTCCTGTTGGATCTTTAGCAGCAGCTTGTAGGTATTATAAATCTTCTTTTCCATCTGTTCCACTTAAGCCTAAATATGATTTAGGAATTATTGGAGATACCCATTTTAATAACTTAACTAAAGGTTCTGACACGTTAGATGTAGACCTTTTGCATAGTTATGTTAGATTATTGAAACAAGAAGATGATAATTTGCAAATATTTTATTTATCAAAATTTGAACAATCAAACATTAATTCATCTGATGAAAAGTATTATATAAATAAATTTTTTGATAATAAAGTTGATTATTTCTCAAGGGATTCATATTCAGATAGTCTTTTCTTAGCGATAGATTCAAAAGTTGTTATAGGAACATGTACAACCTTTCTCAGAGAAGCTTATGGTATTGGAATAAAAATAATTGCACTAAATACATTGCCAAAGTCTCACTTAGGTCCTTATGATCAAATTACTCATAAGCATTTCCCTACCTATAAGGATTTTAAGGATGATTTCTATAAGACTTTAAATATGAAGCGTTGTAATTATTTTAATAGAGTAGCCTTTGATGCTCTAGATTATAATTCTAAACAAGGCATGTCCGCAATTGAAAATATAGGAAATCTAATAACAAAAGATCTTAATAACTAGTTTTCCTTAATGTTTAATTTATTATAAAATGAGAAAACTAATTTCTAAAAATAAAAGTTCATCAATAGACATCATAGAAAAGATAAATTCAGTTGGCTTGGCTTTTTACAAAATAAATTCTTATAAAATAGTATTGTCCCTCAGGAAGATATGTAATTATCATATAGATAAATGGGGCGCATTAAAGAAAGGTAATTCGGTATTTTCTGATTTTAGATTAAAATGGGACTCTAGAAACTTTTTTAAAGCAATTAAAGAAGAGAATTATAATATTCTATTTTCAGTAAAACTTCTTATTACAACCCTGTTGTCTTACCCATGGAGATTTTTTGTTAAAAGGTATATTTTGAATATGCTTTCAAGAGAGATTGACTTTAATTATATTATCTCAACCTTTATAAAGAAACACCATTATAAGCATATATTTACGAGTGTAGATACATATAGGACTCCAGCTTCATTAGGGCAAGTTATTCCATGGCATCGAGATGGTTCATTTACAAAGGAGTTTATTTCTAATGGATCTGATGGTACTCTCCCAAAGGATACATTGACTTTAAAGTTTTTCATCTTCTTATCACCTAAAACAACTTATGCTGATAAAAATAAGGCTCCATTATCTAGTCTATCAGTAATACCTAATACAGCTAATATCTCTAGATTCCTTGACAGATTAGTGATCCTTGGAGATATTCCAAGAACTGATAATTGGTCATTAGATATGGTTAGAAATTTAGCAAAGTCAGCACAACAATCTCAATGTAAATGTTCTAAAGAAGAGACATTACTTTTGAAAAATTTCCTATCAGCTACTGAAAATTGCTCTTCAGATCCTAATGTTGATACAACTAAATATGATCTTCCAAATGAGCCTGGAAGTGTTGTCATATTTGATGATTATAGTTTACATAGAGGCTCTCCAACAGGCACATTAAATAGTCGACTGGTTCTTAGAGTAATTGTTCTTTTAGAAAAGAGCGAATGTATTCTCCGTAATACCAGGTTTGATAAGATACATTGATATTTATTTTAAAGCCTTTCATATGCTGTTTTGTTTTCGATTATAAATTAATTAAGTTTGAGCTTAGTAAATTATCCAATAAAGAATAATATTTCCAATTTGATAGTTGAATAGCCCTACTTCAATTGTCTTTCTATTCCTTAAAAATTTTTTATATGGATTTACGATTGGTTTTGGATGGGATTTGAACTCCCGACCTTCGGGTTATGAGCCGAAACGTATTAATAATAGATCCATTGCAATAACTGAAGTGAATTAGATCAGGGTGCTTGACAGGGTGCCTACATGCGAACGAATCAAGCTATAACTTGAATCTTTTATTTCGTCTATTTATTGAAATTTACTATTTATAGTCATAAAAGCATTAAAAAAAGCCTGACATAGCAGGCCTTTTAATTGGTGGCGGGGGGGAGATTTGAACTCCCGACCTTCGGGTTATGAGCCCGACGAGCTACCAGACTGCTCTACCCCGCGATGTTTAATAAGCATACATCTCAATGGATAAATAGATTAAGGGATTATCTACTTTTCCTGAAATCTCAATTCACCTTGAACTTCCAGTTCAAGTCCTGGTTTGATTTTCAATACTTGCTCCTCTAACTCTTGCAGACTACTTGGAGTTATCCATTCAAGTTGTTTTAGCAAATGTAGTGCAACTGCATATTTTGCACGTTTTGATCCGTCTTCTACTTTTATTGCAATTCCCAATCCTTGACCAACTTTGCTTAAGCATTGAATTCCTTCTGCTCCGCTTTTGGAAATAATTTGCCCATGGCCCCTTTCTATTAGCTCAGTATCAAATTTCCCTTGACCCGCCAACAATGTTGGTTGACGTCTCATTGCTCTGCTTATCTGCTCTAATTCATTATGCTCTGAGCCACTTAAGAGAGCATAGAGATAGGCCATTTGTGAAAGTTCAAGCCTTAAGGTTGGAGCTCCACAGTCATCCCTTGCAGCTATAAGATTATCTTGTGATATACCTAAGAGTTCAGAAACTCTTCTATTAATTTCAATCTGAAGAGGATGATTAAGCTCTAAATAATCTTTTATTGGCCATTTCATCTTTTTGCATATAGCAAGAAATGCTGCATGTTTTCCTGAACAATTGTGTTCTAGTTTACTTTTTCTATCTCTAGGTACAGGGCATTTCAGTGCTTCAACATCAACATCTGAATTCCATAATAATTTAAAAACTTCTCGAGCATGATATTTTGATCCTGAATGAGAGCCACATGAAATAGCTAATGCCTTTTCGTCATATAATGTTTGTTCAAATGCCCCACTACTTATAAAAGACATAGCTTGAAATGGCTTTAACGCGGAACGTATAAAAGTTTTATGCTTAGGTTCTCCAGCTTTCATTAATATCCTTCCCTTGTTATCACATATAACTGCATGAGCATTATGAGATGATTCAATAAATGATTCTCTTTTTAAATATACTGTTATCATTCCTGAATTAATTTTATTTTCTTCAGATAGTTTGTTTCTTATATTCATTTCTTATTAAAGTTTAAATGTTGTAAAATTTATGAGTGGCAAAATAGTTATTAATAAAATTATAATAGATTTCTGTAATTTTGAAATTATTGGCAATACCTCTTTAGATGCCACTAGATTATCTCGGACTTTCCATGATTCTGGTTTTTTCCAAATTTGCCCATCATGCCAGTCACTTTCTTCATAGGCTATGTAGGATGATAAAAGTCTTTTGTAAATATATCCCCAACCAAGATATAGTCTTATAAGTATTGTGAAAGGTATAATTGTGCTTGCTAAGAATGAAATTGAGATTAATTTAATAATATTTTCTTTTATGGAATAGCTACCTGAAGTGATTAGAAGAAAAAGTGGAAATATAGAAACCCAGGCTACTATTATTTTTTTGTAAAATGTATACAAGTCAGAAGTAGGCCATGAAAAGAAAACTGATTTTTTTAATTCAATAAATTCTTTTAAGGGTATTTGTTCTTTAGGAACTGGAGAAAATATAGTATCTTCCATTCTTAAATATTTAAATTTTCATTTGAATAATTGTAAGAAACTCCATTACTCCAAAAAGATTCTAGTTCATAGTATTTTCTTTCATTAGGTTGGAAAACATTGATTATGATATCTCCATAGTCTAAAAGTGCCCATTTACCTTCATTTATTCCTTCTTTCCTTAGAGGTAATAGGTCTGCATTATTGTTTAGACTATCTTCAACTGATTTAACTATAGACCTTACTTGAACATCAGATAGTCCTTCGCTAATCATAATCCAGTCAGCTATGCTAGAGACTTTTTCTATTTGAATTAATTTGGTATTTACAGCTTTAAGATCATCTGCGGCCTTGGCAGCCATTTCTATAAGCTTTTTACTATCCATATACATTTTCACTAGTTATAGATTGATTTGACCCTTGTTGCTGAGCCATTTCTAATCTTGCTTTTTCAGCACTTTTTCTAAGTGCCTCTAATCTATCTTCAAAAAAGCTTCTTGACTTTTTCTTTCTAGTATTTTCGATTAGCTCTTTCAGTGCACCTCCTAGACTTTTGTAAGCATTAGGAACGCTATAACCGAATCTACATGCGAGATCAATTGCTCTTTCATCAGCTAAAATTGCGTCTTGCAATCTTTTCTCGGAATTATTTTTTAAATAAAGTCTATAACCTGCAAATCCTGACAAACCAAGTGCCATAAGAAGTAGCAAGCCATCTTGAACCCATAATTCACCAATGGCTCCACCAAGACCAATTGCTAGTGCTGCCATTTCCCAGCCATCTCTAGGGATTGTGTCATTTTGAATTCTTCCTACTTCATGCCAGAAAAGTAGGTTTCTGTGATCAAGAGCTAGTGCGTCCCATTGATCAAGGTCTATTTGGATTTCGACCTCATCCCTTCCTATCTCTTCAAGGTCTATTAAAGGGGGATCTATGGCAGCAGCAGCCTCAATAAAAACCCAGCTTTGGTTCTCTGGAGGTAGTAGTCCTTTTAGTCGCTGGAGCTCACTCATGGTTTCAGCTTTTCAATTTAAACAACTTAGCTATTATTTGAATGTTAGTTGCGACTTGGTTAGCTGACTCTTATCAGCTTCTATAGAAGCGAATTGAAACTCAGAACAAATTTCTAAAGCCAATGCCACGACGTAATGATATACGTCGCATATTAATTTTAGGTTCAGGCCCAATTGTTATTGGTCAAGCCTGTGAATTTGACTATTCAGGTACTCAAGCATGCAAGGCTCTTAAGAAAGAAGGGTATGAGGTTGTTTTAGTCAATTCAAATCCAGCCTCAATAATGACTGATCCAGAGATGGCAGACAGGACTTACATAGAACCTTTGACGACTGATGTAATAACAAAAATAATTGAAAATGAACGTCCAGATGCTCTTTTACCTACAATGGGTGGTCAAACAGCTCTTAATGCAGCTGTAAGCCTGTCAGAAAAAGGAATTTTAAAAGAATTTAATATTGAGCTAATAGGTGCAAATTTAGAATCAATTAAAAAAGCTGAAGATAGACAATTATTTAAGGAATCGATGCAGAATATTGGTGTAAATGTTTGTCCTTCTGGAATTGCTTGTTCTATTGACGAAGCTTTAGGTGTAGGAAAAAAAATAAATTCTTTCCCTAGAATAATTAGACCAGCTTTTACATTAGGTGGAAGTGGCGGTGGTATAGCCTATAACCAAGAAGAGTTTTTATCAATTTGTAAGTCGGGTTTAGAGGCTAGCCCTGTTTCTCAAATTCTTATAGAGAAGTCTTTATTGGGATGGAAAGAGTTTGAATTAGAAGTTATGAGAGATACAGCAGATAATGTTGTAATTATTTGCAGTATTGAGAATATTGATCCAATGGGTATTCACACAGGAGATTCTATTACAGTTGCTCCTGCGCAAACATTAACTGATCGCGAATATCAAAGATTAAGAGATCAATCAATAAGCATTATTAGAGAAATTGGTGTTGAAACAGGAGGAAGTAATGTTCAATTTGCAATTAATCCAAAAGATGGTGAAGTTGTTGTAATAGAAATGAATCCTAGAGTAAGTAGATCTTCTGCATTAGCAAGTAAAGCAACAGGATTTCCAATAGCAAAAATTGCCGCTTTATTAGCTATTGGATACAGATTAGATGAGATTGTTAATGATATAACAGGAAAAACACCATCTTGTTTTGAACCAACAATAGATTATATCGTAACGAAAATACCTAGATTTGCCTTTGAAAAATTTACTGGAAGTCCTGCAGTCTTGACAACCTCAATGAAATCAGTAGGAGAAGTTATGGCTATTGGTAGATGTTTTGAGGAGTCATTTCAGAAGGCATTAAGATCATTGGAAATAGGCCTTGATGGATGGTCTTATGAATGTAAAGACTTGTCTCTTAGTCAAATAGATATTGATAGGATGCTAAGAGTGCCATCTCCAGATAGACTTTTGGCAATAAAAATGGCTATGTTTCATGGTCATTCTGATGATTATATTCATAAATTATCTTCTATAGATACCTGGTTCTTATCAAAATTACGTAATATATTTAATGCTGAACAATTATTTCTCCATGGAAAATCAATTGAGGATTTAAACAAAACAATATTGTTTGAATTGAAATATTTAGGTTTTTCTGATGCTCATATAGCTTTATATTTAGGAACAAATCAATTTAAGATACGTTCTTTAAGAAAAAAATTCAATATAATTCCTGTATACAAAACAGTTGATACATGTGCATCAGAGTTTGAATCAACAACTCCTTATCATTACTCTACATATGAAAGACCATTTAAAAAAATCACTTTAGATAATAAAATTATAAATAAGGTTGTAGAAAATGAAATAATATATGAAGATAAACGTAAGATACTTATCTTGGGAGGAGGACCTAATCGTATAGGGCAAGGCATAGAATTTGATTATTGTTGTTGTCATGCTTCTTTTCAGTTGCAGAGAGAAGGATTTCATACAATTATGTTGAATAGTAATCCTGAGACTGTCTCTACTGATTATGATACTAGTGATACACTTTACTTCGAACCATTAACACTTGAAGATGTCTTAAATATTATCGAATTAGAAAAACCTGAAGGTGTAATTATTCAATTTGGAGGGCAAACACCTTTAAAACTGTCAATGCCAATACTTAATTGGCTACGATCAGAAGAAGGTATTAATACTGGAACAAAAATTGTTGGAACATCTCCAGAATCTATAGATTTAGCAGAGGACAGAGAGCAGTTTGAAACTATACTTAGACATTTAGATATAAGGCAGCCATTAAATGGTATAGCTAGATCATTGGAAGAAGCTCAAACTATAGCGAGTAGAATTTCATATCCATTAGTTGTAAGGCCATCATATGTTTTAGGAGGCAGAGCAATGGAAATTGTTTACGACAATAGTGAGCTGAAAACCTATATGAATCATGCTATTAAAGTTGAACCAGAACATCCTATTTTGATTGATCAGTATTTAGAAAATGCTGTTGAAGTTGATGTTGATGCTTTATCTGATTCTTTAGGTAATGTTGTAATAGTTGGTCTTATGGAGCATATTGAGCCAGCTGGGATACATTCGGGAGATTCTGCTTGTTGCTTACCATCAATTAGTCTTTCAAAACAATCTTTAAAAATCATTAGTGAATGGACAAAGTTTTTAGCGAATGAATTAAATGTTGTTGGATTGATTAATTTACAGTTTGCTGTTCAAAGAGATGAATTAGGTAAAGAAAAAGTTTTTATTATTGAAGCTAATCCAAGAGCTTCAAGAACTGTACCTTTTGTTTCAAAGGCTACAGGACTACCTATAGCAGCATTTGCCACTAGTTTAGTAATTGGTAAAACACTTGCTCAGATTGGACTTGATGTTCAACCAACTCCACCTCTTCAAACTATAAAAGAGGCTGTAATGCCCTTTAGAAGATTTCCTGGTTCAGATAGTGTTTTAGGGCCAGAGATGCGATCTACAGGTGAGGTTATGTCTTCCGCAAAAAGCTTTGGAATGGCTTATGCAAAATCAGAACTTGCAGCAGGAGAAGCTTTGCCAATAGAAGGAGTTGTATTTCTATCTACCCATGATCGAGACAAACAAGCTTTAATTCCTATAGCAAAAAGTCTCGTAGACTTAGGATTTAGTTTGATAGCAACTTCAGGAACTGCTGAAGTAATTGCAAAATCTGGTGTAGACGTTTTACCTGTCTTAAAAGTACATGAAGGAAGACCAAATATTGAGGATTTAATTAGATCAGGTGAAGTTCAGTTGATAATAAATACACCCATCGGAAGGCAAGCAATTTATGATGATAAATATATAAGAAGAGCAGCTCTTGATTATTCTGTACCAATTCAAACTACATTGGCAGGAGCAAGAGCTGCAGTAGAGGGTATTAATTCTCTTCAAAAGGAAACTATTTCAATATTTGCTTTGCAGGATATACATTAATTTAAAGTGTAATTAATGTAATTCTTAGTTATTTTTGCATAGGTTGCACTCCTTTAAGCTTTTCATTTAGTTGTTTTGCTAAAGCTTGTCTTCCTATTGCTAAAACTTTAAGTGTATCTTCATATAAACGTAATTGATTATCAGCAACTTGTAAGCCTTTTACAATTTCTTTTGTTTCATTTGAAAGGTTTGTTATATCATAACGCTTACCATCAAATGTAAGAATAGGATTATTTTGTTGGCTAGAGGAGTTGGTCATTTGATTCTATTTGATTCCATACAACTATAATAACATTTAATTTAAATTCAACTTATTATTGTAAAACTATTAACTATTCTATGTAATTTCTAATAAATTGCTTTTCACATAGTTCTCTATATTTTCCATTTAGTTTTATCAGTTGATCATGCCTTCCGATCTCAGATATTTGCCCTTGTTCTATTAAAACTATCCTATCTGCCTCTTGTGTGGTTGATAATCTATGAGCAATTATTAATACAGTTCTATTTTTCATTGCTTGATTTAATGCCATTTGGACAGAGCGTTCTGATTCTGAATCTAGAGAACTTGTTGCTTCATCTAACAAAAGAATAGATGGATTTCCTATAAGAGCTCTTGCAATAGATATTCTTTGCAATTGTCCTCCTGATAAATTACCCCCTCTTTCTTCTAAGTATGTATAATAATTATTAGGCATGTTCATAATAAATTCGTGAGCATTAGCTATTTTTGCTGCATTAATTACTGCTTCCTTTGTGACATCTCTTCCTAGTTTTATGCTATCTATTATAGACCCTGAAAG
>CACIYC010000008.1 GCA_902590775.1 uncultured Prochlorococcus sp. | reverse complement strand
AATCACTATGATTTTTTACCTGGTATTGCTATTAGCAGTCGTCTTAATTTCAATTACAAGTTTTAGACTTTATTTGACTGAAAAAGACTTTCATAAGTTAAAAGCAAAGAAAATGGTCAAGAAAAGAAGAAATAAATTGCTTAGGAATAGAAAAACAAATAAAATTTTTTGATAGTCTTTGAATTCAGAACTATGGCAGAAGATCAAAACAAAACCAGTGGTCAGAGTAATAACAACGAAAATAAAAATCAATCTTATGAAGATTTTCAAAGAAAAGACGTTTCAGACTTCCAATGGATTGACAACTCTAACCAGGAAGTAGATCAGGTCTTTGGCTTTAATGAGAACGCAGAGCTAGTCAATGCAAGAGCAGCTATGATTGGCTTCATAATGCTTTTATTAACAGAGCTAATTTTCAAAGGCAAGCCGGTAACAATGGCAATTTTTGGAATCAATTAAGGAAAGATATAGCTACAAGAGTTAATAAAAGTATTATAGTTTACAAACATCATCAAATTCAAAAAAAATGACTAGGAAAGATTTACTTGGAATCTTATATGTTTCCATAGTTGTAATAGTATGGGGAAGCATAGGTTCAATCATTGATTACCCACTACTAAATAAAGAAATATATCAAGCTGGATCAATTGGTCAACTGGCAACTTTCACAATTTCAGGATTCCTCATAACTGTCATTTCAATATACTTATACAAGAAGATTATAAGTAAATATCTTGATGAGAATTGAACAGATTAATAACTAAATCTTTTAATTACATTAGCTGGTAGGCTTGTATCTTCTATACTATAAAGTATCCACTGTCTAGTTTCTAAATCATGGTCACAACCAAGATTTGCTTTTTCCATATAAAAGTTTGATATTTCATAGTGACATTGTTGATCAGCTTCAAAAGCAGAGTTATATTCAGGCTTGAAATATATTATCCCCAAAATAGAGATTAGTAATACTGAAAAAGCAACAAAAATTATTCGCATTTTAAAAATGACTTTGCTCAATATTAAATATTATACGTTCCAAAGTTAGAGAAAACATTTTCAATATATTTCCCCCAGAAAAAAAACCAAGCCTCCGATCTTTAAAATTTAAAATACGCAAATAAGCTTTTTTTTAATTCAAGGTTCCTACTTAAACAAACAAATCAATTATTTATTTAGCTTCTAATCAAACTCTTAAATCAAAAAAGCCGAAAGAAGCATTACCTTAAACTGTCACTGTGCCAGTTACGATAGCTGCCTCCTAAAGCCCCTAAAATCGAATCAATGCGGACATAATAAATTTGTGAGGAGATGAGTTTTTGCAAAGGAGTCGAAACAAGGAAAGACGCCCTAAGCAAATCTCAAAAAAAGCCCTGCTATTAGCAGGGCTTTTTTATTGGAGATCTTTATCTTCATCGATTCTAAAATTTATTAAATTATTTCTCCAACATCAAGGTTTCAAACGAAGAACTCAATTAATAAAAAACACTCATCCATGAAATGATTCCAATATGAAATCAAAACATCTTATTGAGTAAAGAAAGCATCTTCTAAGTTTCTTTTTCATAACTTTTTAAAATACCAAGTTTTCTCACCTACCAACGTTATAGATATATTCATGAAATCCAGGAATATAAAAATAAGCAACTGTTGCCATAACAACAAGAACATTTAAACCTATTACTATGGAACCTATAACTATCCTTTGCCTTCTACCAGGAGTTCTATACTTAAATCCCCCTATACTAATCAATACCTCCTCATTAGAGTTCTCAGAACTAGTTTTTGACTTTGAATTGACTTTTTTACCATTTGCACTTTTCAGAAAAGTCTCAGGGTTTCTTGATTCGCTTGGTTCTTTAGAAGTTTGCTTGTTTTTATCCATTTGATCTAATCAATGTATTTCTTCATGATAATGATCGTTAAGTAAAACTTTTTTAAATTCATAAATAAAACTCAAAAAACTCAATAATTCAAAACCAAAGTCTCTTCTCATCTGTAAGAAAATTTCATTCCATCAAATTTTCTGTTCTTCTATAAATACATTTTCGAATAACTTTCCATTAGTTTCTATTTTTTTCACATAAAATCTTAAGAATCTCTAAAAAGTTGGTCAAACACATCAAAATTCTTCAGGAAAATCTCTTAAGCAAGCTTTATCAAATAGTTATGAAGTTGAAAAATAAAAGTTTCCTTGGAAATCAACAAAAGAAAAATAAAAAGATGTAAAAGGTATAAAAATCAACAAAAAAATTTAGGAGCTCAAAGAATTTTCGAGCTCCCTAGTAATTGCAATGTTTTCTCAAGAAAGATTCAAGTCCTAAATTAGCCCTGAACGCGATCCTTAAATAACTTTCCTGCAGTAAAGGCTGGAACTCTTTTTG
This sequence comes from uncultured Prochlorococcus sp., assembly GCA_902590775.1. Classification (GTDB taxonomy): domain Bacteria; phylum Cyanobacteriota; class Cyanobacteriia; order PCC-6307; family Cyanobiaceae; genus Prochlorococcus_E. Next base: position 50,281 of record CACIYC010000008.1, on the reverse strand, counting down.
CTGGGATTTTGATTTTTTCGCCAGTCTTTGGATTAAGGCCTTGACGAGCAGAGCGATCACGAGGTTCGAATGAACCGAAGCCAAGTATGGAGACTTTTTTGCCTTCCACTACTGAGTCAACGATTGTTTCTATGGCAGCATCGATAACAAGTGCCACGTCTGTCTTAGTTAGCTCAGTACGAGCTGCAACCAAATTAACTAGATCCGCTTTGTTCATTGGGAAAGTGTGTTGTAGCAGAGAGCGACAGATGAAAAGACTCAATAAGAGCCAAACAACAATCACTCGATCCAGCTAATGGTATGTAGGTAAAGCCATTGAGGCAATAGCAAAAGTAAGTTGGCGCAAAGCTTTATACCAAGCTTCTTAGCTTAATTAACCAATTTCAGATGAGTCCCAGGCTTTCCAAGGAACCAAATTCTCCCGTCCAACAGAATGCAAACCTTGCCCAGATGCAAGCATTAGCAATGGATCTGAAGGAATCCATTGACGCAATTTTTTTAAGCTATTTTTCTGCATTGTCCAATGAAATGTCATTCGCGTTCGCACGGAACTAATTTGATCTTTTGCAACTGGAATTAACAAACGTCCGCAGAACAGCACATTCCAAGGCGGTGGTGCATAGACAACACAACTACCAGGAGTTGGGCCAGGCGTCCAAAGAACTCTTAAACCTGAGGACATTTTTGCTTCTTCTGAAAAACTTTCTAAAGGTCTTATCTCAGGAAGTAAATAAGATTCTTGCTCTTGAATAAGTACAGGCCATCCAAGCTCTTTATTTAAAAGGGAAACATTCCCATGAGAGTTTCGATTTGTAAGAACAATTCTGGGTAGAGACCCTTCTGAGAGCTTTTTCAAGTCATTAATCAAGTCCACGCTAATTTCAGGGCAATCAATAAGAACAGGTTCTGAGCCGCAATCCAGCCACCAAGAGACAGTTCCTAGAGAGCCTTTTTGAGAAGGTATCATCCATAACCAATCTCTAACTTCCTTAATAGAGCTACTAAAATCAACTGAAGAAAATCTAGACATGAAGTTGGCTAAAAATGACTATGGCATTAACTTGGGATTAATGCTTACTGCCTATAAATAAAATCCAGTGAGCAAAACTAATCTTGGTAATGCTTGGCCCTTAGGAAGCACAATAACTAAAAGAGGAGTTAATTTCTCGGTTCCTGCTCCTAATGCAAGCTATTTAGAGCTATTAATTTTTGAAAATTCCAATGATTTTTCACCTAAAGAAGTTATACGGCTAAATAAAAGTAATCAATCTGGTGATTATTGGCATATTGAAGTGCAAGGTCTAACATTAGGTACTTTTTACGCTTATAAGGTATTCGAGGAAGACAACTTAGGAGAGAAGCACTCTCACTCTGGGAAAATATTATTAGACCCTTGTGCACGAGAGATTTCAGGATGGGAAACATTCCAAAGGAACTCATCACAAGATGAATCTGAAACGAACGATTCATTCCTCAAAAGTGTGGTTTGTGAAAGAAATAAGTTTAATTTTGATGAACATCCTCGCCCAAGACATCCTTGGAGTAAAACAATTATTTATGAGTTACATGTTGGAGGTTTTACAAGAAATAATTCTTCTGGTTTAAATAAAAAAGATAAAGGGACTTTTATTGGCTTAATAGAGAAAATTCCATATTTGAAAGAGTTAGGAATAACAACATTAGAACTACTCCCTATCTTTTCATTTGACCCATCAGATGCACCATTCGGACTAAAAAACTACTGGGGGTATAGTCCAATTAACTGGTTTACACCTCATGAAAACTATATATGCAAACAATCTGATATGACTGCAAGAGATCAATTCAGAACTCTAGTAGAAAAATGTCATGACAATAATATAGAAGTTTTTTTAGATGTAGTTTATAACCATACATCAGAGGGGAATGAAGAGGGCCCTGTCATTAGCTGGAAAGGATTTGGAGAATCAATTTTTTATCATAAAAATGAACAAGGTGACTTCTTAGATGTAACTGGTTGCGGAAATACAATCGCAGCAAATCAACCTATTGTAAGACAAATAATCCTTGACTCTATAAGATGTTGGGCAAATGAGCTTGGTGTTGATGGTTTTCGCTTTGATTTGGGAATCGCATTAAGTAGAGGAAAAGATTTAGCACCTCTTGATTCACCACCAATTTTTGAAGAGATAGAATCTGATCCTTTATTAAGCGATTTAAAGCTAATAAGTGAGCCTTGGGACTGTGGAGGCCTTTATCGTTTAGCTGACTTCCCAGCAAAAAGAATAAGCACATGGAATGGACATTTTAGAGATGATATTAGAAGGTTTTGGAAAGGAGAAAAAAACAGTACTTGGCCTTTAAAAGATAGACTTATTGGTAATCCAGCTATTTATAAAAACAAAAAAACATCTGTTCAAAAATCAATTAATTTTGTAACTTCTCATGACGGTTTTACATTAATAGATCTAGTTAGTTTTAATAAAAAGCACAATCTATCAAATGGTGAGAATAATCGCGATGGAGAGAATCATAATAATAGTTGGAATCATGGAATAGAAGGACCCACTACAAATGAAACTTTAAATAATATCAGGAAGAGACAACAAAGAAATCTTTTATCAGCTTTGCTTTTGTCTCCAGGAATACCAATGATTCTTATGGGTGATGAAATAGGTAGAAGTCAAGGAGGTAACAACAATGCTTGGTGTCAAAATACTTCTCTTGGCTGGATGATATGGGAAGAAAATATTTGTGATAATGAGTTAAAAGAATTTGTAAAGCAACTAATAAAAATCAGAAAAAATCTAAGCAACTTTTTCAGCCCAGAGATTACACCAATTTCACAATCTTCTTATCAAGAATCTACTAATAAATTCTGGATTCAATGGCATGGAGTAAAAACCAACTCCCCTGACTGGGGAAGTTGGTCTCATACAATTAGCTATAGCATTAATGAAGAAGACAAAGGGTCCGTGATATGGCTTGGTCTAAATGCATATGAACAGACAATGAAATTTGAATTACCCAAATCAACCTCTAGCTGGATGAAAGTCATTGATACGACTACACTTGTTTCAAATGACCTTCAACCTGAACTAATTCTCAATCAAAAAGAAATTCAAATTGAAAGTCGAAGCCTTGTTTTAATAGCCTCAAAAGAGTATTGCAATCCTCTAAATTAAATGATTAAAACAAAATGAATCAAAGCGGGCGGCGGGAATCGAACCCGCATCATCAGCTTGGAAGGCTGAGGTTTTACCACTAAACTACGCCCGCACTAAGCACATAAGATAATCATTCCATTTCAGGATCTGAAGATTGTCTTAGCACTTAAACATTATTACCTTGTGCAGCCCCCTTTAACGAAAAGAAGACCGATTAAACCTCTGAGGAATGATTCTAGAAGGAGGTTAATGGTTTCGTATGGATTAGGAGATGCAGGAACTGGTCTTGCTGCAACACAACTTGGAATATATCTTTTCCCTTTCTTTACATGTGCCGCAGGCTTACCCGCATTTATAGCAGGCTCGTTACTAATGGTAATAAAAGTTTGGGATGCTATAAATGATCCTCTTATTGGATGGTTAAGCGACAATACAAAATCAAGATGGGGGCCAAGACTGCCTTGGATGATTGGCGCAGCAGCTCCACTAGGCATTAGTCTCGCAGCAATTTGGTGGGTGCCGCCAGGAGATACAACTACAAAAACCATTTATTACGTAGTTATAACTATTCTTTTAATGACTGCTTACACAAGTGTAAATCTGCCATTTGCTGCTCTTTCAACAGAAATAACAGAAGAAACATCAATAAGAACTCGCTTAAATGCAGCTAGATTTACAGGGTCAATCCTTGCAGGCCTAAGTGGGCTTATTGTTGCAGCTGGTCTTATCTCTTCGGGACAGGATGGTTATCTTCTCATGGGAAGAATTACCGGAAGTATAGCTACTATTGCAACTTTAATATCATGCTGGGGACTTGCACCTTTTGCTAAAAAAGCAAGAAGGCCATCAGTGAAGAAAGAACCTTTAAATGTACAAATAACCAAAATTATTAAAAATAAGCTTTTCCATAAAATCATTCTTCTCTATTTACTTCTCTGGTGCGGACTTCAGTTAATGCAAACAGTTTCACTTATATATTTGCAAGAAGTAATGCAAATTTCAAGTGAACTTTCCGGCTGGATTCTTATACCATTTCAAATAAGTGCTCTTATTGGACTTCAATTTTGGAGTATATATTCTAATAAGTTTGGAAGGATTAAAGCATTAACAAAGGGTGGCTATATATGGATTACAGCATGCATAGTTACAATATTTCTTCCTCCAACTTCTTCAGGTGTTTCTATAGATAATCTTTTTTCTCTTAGCCAAATAGATTTCTTTAAGATAATCATCTTGCTGTCAACTATCATACTAATTGGATTTGGGGCATCAACAGCTTATTTAATTCCATGGTCTTTACTTCCAGATGCTATCGATGCTGATCCAGACAAATCAGCGGGCATTTATACAGCGTGGATGGTTTTTGTTCAAAAAATTGGAATTGGCTTTAGTGTTTTTCTTCTAGGAGTTTTGCTTTCCTTTGCTGGATATCAATCCTCCACCGAATGTATTTCATTAGGGAGTTCTCTTGATCAACCTACAACTGCATTAACAACCATACGTTTATGCATGGGACTTATTCCTTCTCTACTTGTAACCATTGGACTATTAATGATGAAAAACTGGGTTAATTACAGCCCTAATTTTCAGGTTGACCACTCATGAGATCCCCTAATTGGTTTCAAAGACTGTTGAGAAGCCTCTTAATTGGAGGTCAAGCAATAAGTTATATAGCTAAAGGACAATTTAATAAACAAGATATAACCGAGCAACTAATGGAAGCAGGTCCAGCAAGCTTCATAATAGTTCTAATTACAGGTATTTCTGCAGGGACAGTTTTCAATATTCAAGTTGCAGCTGAACTTAGTCGACAGGGACTTGGCTCAGAAGTTGGAGGTCTTCTTGCAATTGGATTATCAAGAGAAATTGCTCCTCTACTTACAGCAACTCTTCTTACGGGAAAAGTTGCAACAGCTTATGCCGCTCAACTTGGGACAATGAAAGTGACTGAACAAATAGATGCTATAACAATGCTTAAAGCTGATCCAGTTGAATATCTAGTAGTTCCAAGGTTAATTGGAATGGTTGTAATGGCTCCTTTACAATGTTTGCTGTTTTATTCAGTAGCATTATGGAGCGGACAAGTAAGTAGTACTGCCTTCTACAGTATTCCTCCGGATGTCTTTTGGAATTCAGTGAAATCTTGGACGGATGGATCCAGTGACCTTCCATTTATGTTAATAAAAGCTATTGTTTTTGGACTTCAAATTGCTGTCATCTCTTGTGGTTGGGGTCTGACCACTCGTGGAGGAGCAAAAGAAGTTGGGACAAGCACTACTGGTGCTGTAGTAATGACTCTATTAACTGTTTCTTTAATGGATGTTGTTTTAACTAAAATACTTTTTGGATAACACCCATGAATTTCTCCTCACCTATGGAAAAGTCTAACGAAGTAATCCTTCAACCCATGCATAGACTTCCAATCTTAATTACTTCTCTAGGCATTCCATTTTTCTTTTCCCCACTACCATTTTGGGCAGGCGTAACTACGATAATTTTTGGCCTATTTTTATTAATTCAATCATTTACTCTTAGATTAAAATTAACCTCAGAAGATTTCATTGTCTTGCAGCTAGGTAAAGAGATAAGGCGCTTCCCTTTTAAAGATTGGAAATCCTGGCGAATTTTTTTCCCTCAATTGCCAGGCATTCTTTACTTTAGAGAAGTTGCAAGTCCGCATCTTCTACCAATACTCTTTGATATTAAAATGCTAGAAGATCAATTAGAATTAAGAGTTGGATCTCTAAAAATAAAACCCAATAAAGAGAATTAAAATTTTCCTCTATAAATCAATTAATGACTGAACAAGAGCTCCCAAAAAACAATGAAATCTCAACACAAACAGATGTTGTAGAAAAAAAGATAAAAGAAGAGACATCATTGTCCAAAAACAAAAACAATTCTAAAAAGATTTCAAATAATGATTATAAAAACAAGCCAAGTTCTGAGTTAGCTATAGAAAGTAATAAAAAAGAATTTTTCAATATTGCATTACAAGATCTCCAAAAACAACGTATTGCTTTAGAGAAAGAGATAGAAGTACTAGAAACTAGAAAAAGGAAAATAGAAGAAGAGGTTTCCATTTCCTTCTCAGGTCAGTCAGATTCAATCGCTCGAAGAGTTAAAGGATTTCAGGACTATCTATCTGGAGCACTTCAAAGCCTAAGTCAATCAGTTGAGCAACTTGAACTTATCGCTCAACCTGTAGTAGTAACACCATCTCCTCTAGATAAAAACCAATCTAAAGAATCAGCTGAAACTGAAAAAGTCGAACCAATCCAAGCTATCTCAGATACATTTAAACCAGATAAAAAATTAATTCTTCAACTATTAGAACAGTATTTAGAAGGTCCAGATTATTATGCAGATCCTTGGAAATTTAGAAGAAGCTTAGAATCACAAGATTCAGAAATTCTTGAAGATTGGTTTTTCAATATGGGGGGGAGAGGAGCACAGCCTAGTAGAGGGAACAGATCAAAGAATGTTCTTTTGTCGGCCGCATTAATTTCTATCCTTGGGGAATTGTATGGAGATCGTTTCCAAGCATTAATTTTAGCAAGCCAACCCGAAAGACTTGGGGAATGGCGCCGAGGGCTCCAAGATGCTTTAGGTCTAAATAGAGAAGATTTTGGGCCAAATAGTGGAATTGTATTATTTGAACGTCCTGAGCCACTAATAGAAAGGGCAGATCGCTTGGAAGCTGCGAACGAAGTGCCTTTAATTCTAATAGATGCTTTGGAAAAAAGTATTGAGATACCTATACTACAATTCCCTATATGGCTTGCCTTTGCAGCAAGTCCTGATGAACTTTATGATGATGATGAAGATTTAATTTAAAGAATCAATAACTCAACAATGTTTATTCAGTTTTTTACACTTTTAATTTGTTATCTACTTGGCTCCTTCCCAAGTGGCTATATTGCAGCACGATTAATTGCAGGAATAGATCTTAGAGAATTAGGCTCTGGCTCTACAGGTGCAACTAATGTTTTAAGACATGTAGGAAAGTTTCCAGCTTTAATTGTCTTTTTGTTTGATGTCTTTAAAGGTATTGCAGCTATTTTACTTTCAAGGGCATTGCAATTAGATGAATTCTGGCAAATAGCTGCAGGAGTTTCATCATTATCTGGGCATATTTGGCCAATCTGGCTTAAAGGGAAAGGTGGTAAAGCAGTAGCGACAGGCTTAGGGGTTTTTCTTGGCATTTCATGGCAAGTCGGTCTTGGATCTCTCGGAATTTTTCTTATATCTCTAACTATTTGGAGAATTGTCTCTTTATCAAGCATCTTTGCTGCTATAAGCCTCCCTATCCTTATGTATTTTCATTTTAAAGAAAATATATCTACTGCTTATTTGCTTATTAGCTTTATTGCAATGGCACTAGTTTTATGGAGACATCGCAGTAATTTAATAAGAATAAAAAATGGAAATGAGCCAAAGATTGGTAAATTTTCTTAAGTTAAATTCCAACTATCTGACAACAAATCTTTTTAAAAGCATCTTCGGGATCTTCAGCCTGAGTAATTTCTCGCCCAATAACTAATTTTGATGAGCCTGCTTTTAAAGCTGCAAGTGGAGATAAAACTCTTTTTTGATCATCCAAAGCAATTCCACAAGAACGAATCCCTGGAGTAATTAACTGAAAAGGTTCAGGAAAGATTTTCCGTAAACCATTAACCTCAATTGGTGAGCAGATACAACCTCCAATTCCACATGAGAAGGCAAGATCAGCCAATAATTCCACTCTTTGACTTAAAGGCTGCTCAATTGCAAGCTCATGCTGAAAGTTCTTCACTTCCCAACTTGTTAAGACAGTGACAGCTAAAAGAGTCGGCATTGGGAAGCCCATTTCCAATGCTCCTTCAATTGCAGCTTGATTAGATTCTGCTAATGCTTTCTTACCTGCGCATGCGTGAACAGTGATTAACTCGGCCCCTGTTTTTGCAGCTTGATAGCAAGCCCTTGCCATAGTGCTCGGGATATCATGAAACTTTAAGTCCAAGAACACTTTCTTACCTAGCCTTCTAAGTTTGGGAACAACTTCTGGTCCTAAAAGGGTAAATAATTCAAGCCCAACTTTTACCCAAACAAGACGAGGTAATTGTTCTACTAGCAATATCATTTCAGACTCACTCATACGATCCAGTGCAAGAATCAAATTTTCCTCAGGCTTCATAAAATCAACCATTTAATAAAAGAAAAATCTATTGGGAAGAAATACGTCGAAAAGTTTTTTTACCTAATTGCACAATCTTCCCAACAAGCTCATCGCGATCAAAAAATTCTAAATTAGGATCAAGGATCTTCTCTCCATCCAATCGGAACGCACCTCCTTGAATTTTGCGTCTAGCATCACTACTACTTGAACATAAACCAATTGCGCTAAGAAGATAAAAAGCTTTTACTGGAAAGTTTATTGTAGCTACCGATAATTCAAGAACATCTTCAATATTGTCATTGATACCAGTAATAATCTTTGCTGCATCTGCCTGCGCAATCTTTGCTGATGACATCCCATGGAATTGCGCAGTCACATGCAAAGCCATAAATTTCTGAAGCTCTCTAGCATTGAGTGCTAAATCATCAAGATTGCATTCAGTTAACAATGTCAAATAATCATTAACCTGCCCATCAGGAATCTTCTCTAACTTTGAATACATTGAAAGAGCATCTTCTGAAAGAGATATTGTATTTCCAAGGCTCTTACTCATCTTCTGCACTCCATCTAAGCCAACCAGAATTGGCAGAAGCAACCCAAATTGTGGATTTTGACCAAAATCACGTTGCATATCTCGTCCCATAACCACATTAAATTTTTGATCCACTCCTCCAAGTTCTATATCTGCTTGTACAGCAACAGAATCATAGCCTTGAAGAAGAGGATATAAAAATTCATGCAAAGCAATTGAAGTCCCAGAAGCATACCTTCGTGAAAATTCATCTTTAGCTAGCATCTGGCCAACTGTGGACTTACTAAGAAGGTCAATAATTCTTGCCATATCAAAGTTTTCTAGCCACTCACTGTTTCTTCTTATTTCTATTCGTCCTTCTGTTTCAAAGTCTAATAAAGAAAAATCCTTAGATTTTCCATCCCCAAGTTGCTGAAGATATGTTCTAGAATTTTTCTCTACTTGCTCTTGTGACAACTGAATCCTTGTTTTACTTTTGCCAGTTGGATCTCCAATTCGAGCAGTGAAATCTCCAATTATCAAAACGGCTGTATGGCCTGCATCTTGAAAAGCTCTCAGTTTTCTAAAAAGAATACTATGCCCCAAATGAATATCAGAACCTGTTGGATCGATTCCGAACTTGACTCTCAAAGGCTTTCCATTCTTCTCAGACTCTTTAAGTCTTGCCGCTAAAATATTGTCTTTCTCTGAACCAGTAGTAGCTAATGGGAACAAGTCAACTATCCCTCTAGCAAGCCACTCTGGCAAAGAAGTGAATTGCTCAGGCATAAAATCTTTCCTTACATAAAGAATCCTATACGACTAAAATAAATATTCAAAGCTGTTGGTCATCAAGTTCGGTTTTCATTCTCTTTAAGGTTAAATTCATTTGATCAAACATTTGCTCAGGGGTCATTCCAAATTGACCTAATTGCGTCTTCAATTGCTCAACTGTCATTTTCGCTTGAAAGTCTTCAGAAAGTTCAAATCTCTTCATGAAAACTTTATAGCGCTCCATCAAAGACTCCATTTTTTTTATGAACATTTTCTTGCCTTCTCGATCAAATTTCCCATAATCACCACCTAACTGCATGAGATTCTGGTAATCAGTAAAAAGCTTTTTAGCCTCTTCCTGCACTATCTCAGATTCAAAAAATGCCATATTCCTAAAACCCAATATTTAAAAGATTCTTTGAGCAACTGAAATACTGAAAAAAAAGTAGCTCTTTGCTTAATTTTGCAACCATTTGAAAAATTATCCAGTGATATTACTAAATAAATTATAATTATATTTGTCAAAATTAATTTGGATTGGAAGTAGTGAACACCAAACCAAATTAAAGGAAATGAACCTATCAAAAGGGCAAGGAGAATTATTTAATCAAGAAGATTTTATTTCTTATTCAATCTCATCAACCAATCAACTAACTTTAAAAAAAGATGATATAGAAGCCTGGCAAAGCAGAATCTACTCTCATCAAAAATTGCTACTTAATAATGAAAAGAACAATAATCATCAGAAATCTATTTTCAATTCCAGTATCGATCAAGACACTTTCAAAACACTTAATATCCTAACCCTGACTCCACTTCCTTTAAACTTCTGGCGATGGCCAAAGACTCCTCATGAGGGACCTGCGATTTACCTAGTTATGGACAAACCACAAAAATTGCATTCCCATATACTCCTATATATAGGCGAAACCATTTCAGCTGAGACAAGATGGAAAGGTGATCATGATTGCAAAGATTATCTTCAATCTTATTCAGAAGCATGCCAAAAAGCTAACTTAACCCCACAACTAAGCATTAGATTCTGGCAAGATGTTCCAAAAGACACAAGAAAAAGAAGAGAGTTAGAACAGCAGCTTATTCAAGCTTGGCTCCCAGCTTTTAACAAAGAGACTAGAGAGATTTGGGATACACCTTTTACTAATGAAATTAAATAAACAAAAACCGTTAATATCAATAAAAGGACCAAAGTCTTGAGGCAAATGCAAATCTGTTTAAATCAAAAGGATCTATCTAACTGGTCAGGTTCAGTACTAGTTGTAGGTTTTCTAGAAAAAAACCTCGAAAAACAATTATCCGTTTTAGAAGGAATATATAACCCAGAACTTCTTTCAAAGTATTTAAAAGAAAAAGATTTTTCAGCAAAGTCTGGTGAAATCAAAAAACTTGATATTTTAGAAAATTCACCTGAAAAGGTTTTATTGATAGGACTCGGGAAACCTGAGGAACTTGTACTTGATGATCTTAGAGAAGGGGCTGCTTTGGCTGCACGAGCCAGTATTGGTTCAGAAGGAATAATTGGAATTTTATTCCCATGGGAAACATTTGATTCAACCATGGCAGCAAAAGCTGTAGCTGAATCCATAAGATTATCAATATTTAAAGATATTCGTTTTAACAGTGATCCTAAGCCTCAAAAATTCCCTCAGACTCTTCAATTAATTGGCCTATCAGAAACTGAAAACAACATCAACAAAGAGATTAATCCAATCTGCTCAGGTGTTGAGCTAGCAAGAGAGCTTGTAGGATCACCCCCAAATGATTTAACCCCTAGTGCATTAGCAGCTAAAGCAGTCGAAGTTGCAAAAGAATATGGCTTGAAATACAAAATACTTGAAAGAAAAGATTGTGAAAAGAATAGAATGGGAGCTTACCTAGCAGTTGCTCAAGGATCAGACCTTGAACCTAAATTTATACACTTAACGTATACCCCAAAAGGAGAAATAAAACGTCGAATAGCAATGGTAGGGAAAGGCCTTACATTTGATTCAGGAGGTTACAACCTCAAAGTTGGCGCAGCTCAAATAGACATGATGAAATATGACATGGGTGGAAGTGCAGCTGTAATTGGTGCTGCTCGTGCAATAGGTGAGCTATCTCCAAATAACACCGAAATTCATTTTATAGTTGCAGCTTGTGAAAACATGGTTAACGGTTCAGCAGTTCATCCTGGAGATATAGTTACGGCATCTAATGGGAAAACAATAGAAATAAATAACACTGATGCAGAAGGAAGACTCACTCTTGCAGACGCACTGATATATGCATGCAAGCTCAAACCAAACTCAATAGTAGATTTAGCAACTTTAACTGGCGCTTGTGTAATTGCTCTTGGAGACGAAATTGCCGGCTTATGGGCTAACAATGATCAACTGGCAGAAGACTTACAACAAGCTTCAACGCTTTGCGGAGAAAAGCTTTGGCGTATGCCTCTTCAAAAATCATACAAAGAAGGTCTTAAATCAATGCTTGCAGATGTTAAGAATACCGGTCCTAGAGCTGGTGGTTCTATCACTGCAGCATTATTTCTACAACAATTTATTGATGATGATATCTCTTGGGCACATCTAGATATTGCAGGTACATGTTGGGCTGATAAAGATCGTGGAATAAATCCTGCCGGAGCGACTGGTTATGGAGTTCGAACCCTTGTTAATTGGGCATGCAATCAGATAACCAATGCATGAAAAATCAGAAAGATCTGAAAACTTTTTCTAATAATTAATAATCAAGTTCAGTCTTAATTAACAATTTAAAAGATTTCATATTACCAAAAAGCAAAAGCTCAAAGTTTTTTTATTTCATAAAAAAATAAAAATTAGTTGGTTTATATAGTGTCATTTTTTTTAATCAATTCCATCCTATTCCTTTTTTTGCATTTTCAATCCAAACTTCTTTCAATCTTTTATCTCGTCTACAAGATGAGCGATAAAAATTATATTTAATTGGATTTTTCTTAGCAAAATCCTGATGATAATCTTCAGCCAACCAAAATATACCTGCTGGTTGCAGATTAACTCCTATTTCTTCTTTAGAAACTGATAATTCTTTTGATGCCTGATACAAGCTTTCCTTTGCATCATGTTCCTGAGATTCACTCAAAAAATAAATTACAGGTCTATATGAATCTCCTCTATCACAAAACTGTCCTTTAGAATCGAAAGGGTCAATATTTCTCCAGTAACTTCTCAATAATTTTTTATAACTGATTTTCTGAGAATCAAAAGTAACCTGAACTGCCTCCTTGTGACCTTTATGATTTGCATAAGTTGGTTTTTGAATTTCTCCTCCTATATAACCACTCTCAACAGATAAAATGCCATTTAATTCTTCTAGATCATGCTCTAAGCACCAAAAACAACCACCTGCAAAAATCGCATTATCAACTGAAGCATTAACTTTCGGTGCAAATAATAAAAATGCACAAACTAGTGATAAGAATACACTTTTTTGAAAAAAACTAAAAATCATTGTTTGATAATATCAAAAATCTCTTTGGCAGCACGAATAGTCGCGCCTGGTTCTCCTAATCCTTTTTTTAATTTCTTATAACCATCCAGCATTCTAGAACGAACTGTTTGATCTTCTAGCAAAGGCCAAGCTAAATCTACAATTTTTTCTGCTGTAAATTCTTTTTGCACAAGTTCTGGAACCAACCTTTCATTCAACAAAAGATTAACAGGTGAAATATGATCAACATGAAATCCTAAAAATCTTTTAGCAACAAATGCAGTAATTCTACTTACTTTATATCCAACAATTTGCGGGACACAATTTAATGCCAACTCCATATTAATTGTGCCTGACTTGGATAAAGCCAGCTCGGCTACTTTAAAAAGATTTTGTTTTAATTTATCAGTATTTGCTGAAGCAAAGACCTTACCATTCACACCAAAATGCTCTAAAGCTTTTTGAAGATGAATTTCAAAATCTTGCCTACCAGAAGGTAAAAGCACGAAGAATGAAGGATCAATTGATTGAAGCAATGCTGCAGCACGTAAAAGAGTTGGCAACAAATATCTCAACTCTTGCGACCTAGATGCTGGCAAAACTAATAAGAACCTACGGGATGAGTCGACTCCTAGTTCCTTACAAGCTTGATCACGCTGAGGTAATTCTTTCAGATTATCTACCATTGGATGGCCAACCCAAGAGACTTCACCACCTCTCTTGGTATAAAAGTCAGCCTCTTTTTGAAAGATTGCTAATATTTTGCTGCTAAATCTGATCAAATCAGTGGAGCCACTCTCTCCAAACCTCCACGCCCATTCTTGTGGAGCAATATAATAAATAATTGGCAATGTTGGGAGCAACTTTCTAGCTTTATTTCCTAGTCGAATATTTGGCCCCATATAATCAATAAGAACCAAAGCTTCAAGCGGTGTTGCTATTAAAAGCTTATCAGCTATAGCTTGCGCTCTTAATGTTGGGATCACATAAGGAATTACCTCAAAAAAACCAACCGCTCCTATAGATGCTGTATTAATTATCAACTCAGCGCCTGCCTCTTTCATCAATGGTCCACCAAGCGCAAGAATATCAAGTGAGATTGAACGTTTCTTTGCCTCTTCGAATAATGCTCTTACTAAAAGACTTCCTTGTAAATCACCAGAAACCTCTCCTGTGCTTATAAGCAAACGCATGATTATTCATTTTTAGAATGAATTAAAGGGATAGGGCCTCTTCTTCCAGGGCCTATAGATGCCTCAAGAAAATCACAAAGCTCTTTAGAGGGCTTCAATAGAGATCTTTCCTTTGCAAGCTCCAAGCCTTTTTTATAAATATGACCTGATTTAAAAATTAAACTCCAAACCTCTTGCAATTGAACAAATTCCCTTGGATTTTGACTAGATAGCCCTCTTCGTTTAATCCCAACACGATTTAATCCCCTAATTCTTCCAGGATGTCCTTCTACTAAACAGTAAGGAGGAACATCTCTATCAACCCTTGTCATACCACCTACCATTGCTAAAGATCCAATATGAACAAACTGATGAATACCTAAACAACCTCCAATAACAGCTTGATCCTCTATCACAACTTCCCCAGCCACTTGAACACTGTTAGCAATCACAACTTCATGACCAATGTGACACCCATGGGCTAAATGGGTATAAGCCATTAACAAATTTCCATTACCAATGCGCGTTTGTTCGCCTTCATTAGTAGCACGATTAACTGTTACACATTCACGAAAAATATTATTATCACCAATGACAACTTCAGTAGAAGCACCCTTATATTTTAAATCTTGAGGTTCTAGTCCTAAACAAGCCCCAGGGAAAACCTTGTTATTATCTCCCATTTTAACCCTTCCTTTAAGCACAGCATTTGGACCGATAACGCTATGAGCTCCTATCTCAACCTCTGGACCTATAACAGCACCAGGTCCAACAATAACTCCTTGCCCAAGTTGAGCCTTTGTATCAACTACAGCTAGAGAGTGAACCTCTATGGACGTATCAATCATTGGATTAGTCCACTAAAGAAAACATCAAATCACCTGAACATACTAATTTCCCATCCACTTTTGCCTCACCACTAACCTTGCCAAAACGCTGTCTTTTTATACTTATTAATTCGCAATTTATAATTAATTGATCGCCTGGAACTACTGGTCGTCTAAAGCGTACTTTATCAATACCTGCAAATACAAAAAGCCCTTTTGGTAAGTCTGGCATCTGTTTAACAATTAATCCCCCTACTTGAGCCATTGCCTCGACAATTAAAACACCAGGCATTAAAGGTCTGTCAGGAAAATGACCTTGAAAATGAGGCTCATTAATTGTTACGTTCTTAACCCCAGTAGCACTTTTACCCGCCTCATACTCAATGACACGATCAACTAATGCAAATGGATACCGATGGGGTAACAACCCCATAATCTCTTCATTGGTTAGGATAGTGGGGGTAGAGGAAGAATCAGTCAAGGCAAAATTGTTTAAAAGAACAAGCTTTGGATAGAGAATCAGCGAGTTCAACATGGAGTGCATGAGAACCTCGGTAAACTAAAACCTGAGCTTTAGGCAAACCAACAAGGGCTAAATCACCTATTAAATCCAGTAGCTTATGTCTAACTGGCTCATCTTTGAATCTCAATGGAGGGTTTAGCCAAGATTTGCCATCACAAACTAATGAGTTTTTCAAATTACCACCCTTAATAAGACCTTTTTCTATTAAAGACTCTATTTGATCTTTAAAGCCAAAAGTTCTAGCAGGCGCAATCTCTTTTACAAAAGAACGAGGTGTTAATTCTATAGAAAACATTTGCTGCCCAATAACTGGATAAGGAAAATCAATTATGCCTATTAATTTAAAAGAATCGGAAGGCATAGCAGTAATGAAGCTTGATCCTCGATAAATTGTCAAAGGATCCGTCAAAACCAGAGATCTATTAAATGAACTATTTAATTTGATCATTCCAGCTTCCTTAATAGCTTTTACCCACTCAATAGATGATCCATCCAAAAGAGGAATTTCATTTCCAGAAACTAAAATTCGAGCATGTGTCAAACCACACCCAGCCATAGCGGCAAGCAGATGCTCGACTGTAAATAGTTTTTTACTTCCTAAATCAAGTGTTGTGCATAACTGACTATTTACTACTTGAGATGGTTCAAGTCTTAAAGGAGGCCCTAAATCATCTAATGAAGAGAAATAAAAACCAAATTTATTAGATGGAAGAAGAGTAACTTCTGACTCTTTGCCAGTATGCAATCCAAAGCCTTTACGAGAGACTGATTCCCTTAGAGTCCATGCACCCGAATAATCTTCAGGAAAAAATTCCACACTAGAATTTCCAACCAAATCCAATGTTATATCTCTTATCTCCATCTAAATTCTCGCTAGCAACTTCTATTCTTAAAGGCCCTAAAGGTGTATTAAAAGATAAGCCACTCCCAACTGAGAAGCCAGTACCTTCTTTGCCAAGCAACTCTCCTGGATTTCCTGGCACATCTTTTTGAGAATCAAAATCTGTTCCAGCATCTACAAACAAATTGCCAGAAATCATCCGCCAAATAGGAACTCTATACTCAGCAGAAGCCTCACCATATCTTCTTGCCACTCCTAAATTGCATGAACCCCAACCTCTAATTGATTTAGACCCACCCAAACAAAATGCTTCATAAGGAGGAAGTTCTCCGACAATTGTTCCCGCTTTAAACTGAAAGCCAAGAGCTTGGGGACAAGAAAATTTCTCTCCATTTTTTGGCCTACATCCTTTATGCAACTTCAGTACATTCATTGGAATAAAATATGAGTAAGTACCTCTTGCTCGATTAAAAGATGGCGAATTTTCTCCAACAGAAATATATTGCTCAGAATTGAATCGTGCATAATGACCCGAAGTAGGATTTCGAAGATCATTTAATTTGTTATAACTAATAGCTCCTTTTACTCCTAACAAAGTATTTTCAGTTGCACAATTAAAGGCTATACATACAATATCTCCATTTGTAGCAGTTCCATTGTTATAACTTGTATTTACTACCCCATAAGGTCGATCTTGTGATGCATAGTCAATTGGCTGAACTTGCTGTATATCCATTCCTAAAAGAACAGACCAATCAGATTTTTTAAAAGGATCACCTCCATTTAAAGCTCTTGAGAAAGAAAAATTTCCTCCTGTTCTATTTAAAAGAATTGAATCACCTTTATAATCAAACCAACTTACATTTGCATTTGCTGCTTTAGCCGCATCAATTGATGCAAAAGGACCACCAACTCCTCCACCATGCGCACTATTGATGCTATAAGCAGTTGAAGTTGAGGTTGATCCCGGAGCTTCATAATAATCACTTACCCCAATAACCTTAACCCCATTCTCAGCTCTAAATTCTTGTGGAGCTTCTCTACTAATAAAAACAGATGACCTAAAAGATGTTTTATGCTTAACACCTTTGATCCATGGATCAGTCAAGGAAAAACTAACTAAAGCTCCATATTCGCCATAATTAAAATCAAACCCACTGGACCAAGATCTTCCGAATAAATTCTTTTCTTGAAGACTTGCTGATCCAAAAACCCCTTGAGCACCACTATATCCAATACCACCAGTAAGAGTTCCTGTTCTTTGTTCTGTAATACCTAAAACTATTTTTAATTTCCCAGGTTCACCTGCTATTGGCTTCAAAGTAACTTTAACATCACTAAATAACCCAAGTCCATATAACCTTTTTATATCCTCTTCTAAAGTTTTTCTGTTAAATATCGAACCAGGCTTACTCTTTAGTTGTCTTAAAATTACCCAATCTCTAGTTTTACCTTTAACTGGTTTTCCATTTTCTTTAAATGAATTTCCTTCTTCATTAATAAAAACAAAATCTATATCTTTAATAGTTCCTTCCTGAACTTTTAATTGAACTATTCCGTTAGCATTTATTCGATTTGGGCCAGAGATTCTAGCTAATGAATAGCCTCTCTCAGAATACCAATTCTTTAACTTATTCATTCTCAAGTTCAAACTATTTAAATTCAAAGTTTTACCAAAATCTATTGCAAAAATATCATTTATAACTGCATCAGTTAAAAGAGAGTTATTAGGTGTTATCTCAACACCTGAGAAGATAGGATTAGGTTGTACCTTTACTAAAAGCCTTACACCTAAAGCAGTATCAACAGGATCTATTTCTAAGCCTGAAAACCAACCAGTAGCATAAAGGGCATTTAAATCTCTCTTTAATTCAAGTCTACTAACTCTTGAACCAGGCTTAATACTCATAGCATCATAAGCCTCTGTCCTTAGCCGACCCTCATCTGGATGCCCCTCAAGCCCAACAATAACTACCTCGGAGATTAAAACTAAAATATCTTGTTTTTGTGGCATCAACTCTTCTTTTTTCAATGAATCTGCAATATCTAACTGACTTCCTACTTCGGAAAAAATTGTTTCAGTATTAGTTTTTTTTATTTGAATTTGTGAATTAGCTGAGCTCCCCAATAAAGGCAAGGACAATGCCAAAAAATATGATCCTCTGCGAAATAATCTCATTGACCTGAAGTAAAAGTTTCCTGACATGTGTTTTCTTAGGATAAACCCTTTCTAGAAAAAAGTAATTGCATTGAAGTCCATAATAATTTTCTAAATGGATTTATTTAATCGTCTCCAGACTTCACTGTAAGCGTCCATAACTCCTCCAAGATCCTTGCGGAAACGATCCTTATCAAGGATACGATCATCTTGATTCTGAACATTAATATCCCAAATTCTACAGGTATCTGGACTAATTTCATCCGCAACCAAAAGCTGACCTTTTCTATTCAGGCCCATTTCTAATTTGAAATCAACAAGCAAAAGATCTATCTTTTTAAAAAGGTCCTTTAAACAACTATTAACTTTTAATGCAACACTTTTAATTTCCATTTTTTGACTAGAAGAAACCAACCCTAATAAATCCAATCTTGCATCAGTCAAAAGAGGATCGTCCAATGCATCATCCTTGTAATACAAATCTATTAATGGTTTAGGAAGCTCTTCTCCTGACTTTAAAGGAGTTTCTTTACACAAAGATCCAGTAGCAATATTACGAACAACAATTTCTAATGGAATTACATCCACTTTCTGAGCCAACATCCAACAATCATCCTGAATATTTAAAAAATGTGTTGGGATATCATTTTCCTCTAAAAACTTGAAAATAAATGCAGAAATCTGACAATTCAAACTCCCCTTGAACTTCAATTCTGCGTGCTTTTTAGAATTGAAAGCAGTGACATCATTTTTAAAGTGAACTAAAACCTGATCTGGGATTTTAGTTTTAAAAACTCTTTTTGCTTTACCTTCATATAGAAGAGAAGCCTCAGATGATGCCATTGACTAAAGTTTTTCCTCAATTAGAAATTACACAGTTTTATGGTAGACAAAGAAGCAGCTTGAGGGAAGCAATCAAACTTGCATTTGCCATGAGGCAATATTCCCAACCATCAACCCAACATACAAGCTAAAACATCAGAAGATGTCTTTGAAAAACATGAATCATGATATCCCTCCTGACTCAGCCCTCCCTCTACTAAAAAGAGTTTTAATAATAGGAAGTGGTGGTCGAGAGAACTCTCTTGCATGGGCATTCTCTAGATTTTCTGAAGTTGAGCAAGTTTATGTTTGCCCTGGAAATGGAGGGACAGAAGAACATCCGTTATGTCTTCGTCTAGATATCGACGAATTAAATAGCAGTGAAATAATAAAAGCTTCTAAAACTCTAAGTATTGATTTAATTGTAATTGGCGGGGAGAAGCCTCTTGCCGCTGGATTAGCTGACAAGCTTAGAAAAGCTGGACTTATTGTATTTGGCCCAGGGAAAGAAGGTGCTCAATTAGAAGCCAGTAAGCAATGGGCAAAAGAATTAATGGTTGAAGCAAATATACCAACTGCAAAATTTTGGACAGCAAAAAACAAAGCAGAAGCTTTGGCAATTTTGGCAAAAATCAAAATGCCATTAGTTGTAAAAGCAGATGGGCTGGCTTCTGGGAAAGGTGTAACCGTATGTGATTCATTAAAAGAGACTGAATTTGCAATAAACGAAGCTTTTGAAGGAAAATTTGGGGAAGCAGGCACAAAACTTGTTCTAGAAGAATGCCTACAAGGTCCAGAAGTTTCTATTTTTGCAATCAGTGATGGTAAAAGTTTAAAAATAATGCCTGCTGCTCAAGACCATAAAAGGCTATTAGAAGGGGACAAAGGACCAAATACAGGAGGGATGGGCGCATATGCACCGGCTCTGATTCTAAACAAGGAAAAAATGAAAGAAATAGAAAAAACAATACTTCAACCAACATTACAAACACTTATAAAGAGAAAGATAGATTTTAGAGGAGTTATATATGCAGGGTTAATGCTTACCAATGAAGGTCCAAAAGTAATTGAATATAATTGTCGTTTTGGTGATCCAGAATGCCAAGCCTTAATGCCATTAATGGGAGAAGAGATAGCAAAAGTTATACAATCAGCAGCACTTGGAGCCTTAGAGAAAAGTCCTAGCCTTATATATAAGGATCTTAAGAGTGTGTGCTTAATTGCTGCATCATCTGGTTACCCAGAAAAGCCAAGGAAAGGAGATTCAATATCAATTGAACTCGATCTAAATAAAAAAGATTTACCTATTCAAATATTTCATTCAGGTACCCAAATTAATAGAGAAGGTGAACTGGTTACATCAGGTGGAAGAGTAATTTCTATTGTTGCGCAAGGCTCTTCCTACAAAGAAGCTTTTAGATTGGCTTATAATGCCATCAAACAAGTAAACTTTAAAGGAATATATTATCGACATGATATTGGAAACCAAATTAGGAAGGATGTCTGAAGGAAGGAGTAAATGTCAAATAAGGATTTAAAAAAAATAGAACAATTTCACAGAATTGAAAGCTCTATTGAAGAAGCAAAGAGTACTAGTTTTGGCTTTTTAATTTCTCAATGGTGGGATGAATTCAGTTTAAGAGCAAAACTATTGGCCATTGCAACATTAGTAGTAAGCCTACTAATGACAGGTATTACTTTTTTTGCATTAAGTAGCATAGAAAAAGATGCTGGCATGAATGACACAAGATATGCAAGAGATCTTGGTTTGCTTCTTTCAGGAAATGTCACAGAATTAGTTGCAAAAGGGCAAGAACGAGAGCTTTTCAATGTTGCTGAAAAATTTTGGCGTTCAAGTAGAAACATTAGGTACATTTTCTTTACAGACCCAGATGGTGTTGTAAAACTAGGGATACCCGTCAGCGCGACCCCTAGTAATTCACAAAGTGAATTACAATTAAAAAGGACACTTCAACTTCCGCAAGAATTAAAAAAACGTCCTCAATTTCCTCTTATTCGTCAACACTTAACTCCACAAGGGCAAGTTACAGATGTATTTGTTGCTCTTCTATTTAAAGGTAAATACGTTGGGAATCTTGCCTTAGGAGTAACACCTAATAAAACAGCTCTTGCCAATGCTGCCTTAACAAGAGAAATAACTATTGCGGTATTTATATCTATTTGGGTACTCGTAATTATTGGTGCGGTTTTTAATGCTTTAACGATTACTAGGCCAATCAGGGAACTTGTTACTGGTGTAAGAGAAATTGCTAAAGGTAATTTCAAATCGAGAATCACTCTCCCAATGAGTGGGGAACTAGGAGAACTTTTAAATGGATTTAACAACATGGCATCACAACTTGAGGTATACGATGCGGCAAATATTGAGGAACTTCAAGCTGCACAAGTTAAACAACAATCATTAATAGCAACAATGGCAGATGGAGCCATTTTGCTTGATGAAAAAGGTAAAATTGTTTTAGTCAATCCAACTGCAAGAAGACTATTTAGATGGGAAGGAAGAAACTTAGAGACACAATATCTACTAGATGAATTACCTGAAATCATAGCCAATGATTTATATCCCCATATCAATTCAATATTAAATAATGTTTGCGACAATGACGAATTCAGATGCAGCCTTAATGAGCCTTCAAGAACACTCAGAATTGTCTTACAGGCAGTAAGAGATACAAGCGGTTCGAATCTAAAAGGAATTGCAATAACTATTCAAGATCTAACTAGGGAAGTTGAATTAAATGCTGCACAAAGAAAATTTATAAGCAATGTATCACATGAATTAAGGACTCCATTGTTTAACATAAAAAGTTATGTTGAGACTTTATATGATCTTGATGAAAAGCTACAGCATAAAGAGAAGATGGAGTTTTTAGAAGTTGCAAATTCTGAAACAGATCGGTTGACGAGATTAGTAAATGATGTCCTTGACTTATCAAAATTAGAAACCTCAAGTAATGTCCAATTTGAAGAAGTAAATATCATCCCTGCTATCAAACAAACTATAAGGAACTATAAATTAAATGCAGAAGACAAAAATGTAAAAATCACTCAAATATTAGAAGAAAATATGCAGTTTATACTTGGTAACTGGGACTTAATTCAACAAGTCTTAGATAATTTAATTGGGAATGCTCTTAAATTTAGTCACTCTGGAGGAGAAATAGTTATACGAGCTTATACATGGCCAGATATCTGTATCACTTCATCAACAGAAGACAAAATTACTGCTCCAACATGTGAAATCATCTCACCTCTTCCAAGAATCAGAATCGAAATCGCAGACAATGGATGCGGTATTTCTCAAGAAGGACAATTAAAAATTTTCGAAAGATTTTACAGAGTTGAGAATGATGTTCATACCGAAGCAGGTACAGGTCTTGGTTTATCTATCGTAAAAGAAATTGTAGAGAAACATGGAGGTTCAATAAGGCTTGTCAGTATTCCTCGAACAGGGACGACCTTCTGGTTTGATTTACCATTGGCTATTAATGATGCAGACGAATTATTAATTGAATCTACAAGAGCTCAACTGAAAATGGATTTTGCGCTAGAAAAGGATCTTTTATAGTAATTTTATTTCTTCTTTTTCCTCTCAACAGTTTTAAACACTCCCGGAATATTCTCATCAGCATTTACGCGATGAGGAGCACCACTAAATATCTGCTCAAAGTTAGTAAATGAATCCTTTATTTCAGGACCAGTTGCAGTTATTATAAACTCTCTAATCCTCTTATCATGCCATGACCCTCGCATTTTAAATACATTTAATGCCCGAGCCATTTCCCCTCTTATTTCGACATACTGTAGCAATAAGATTGTATCAGTAATAGTAGATATATGAGAATCAGTTATCGAATGGCTACCCATAAATTCCTCAGCAGTATTTGTAAAAAATCCTGCAATTTCTTCTTGCTTAGCAAAACCAGTTACAGCTATCACAAATTGCCTAAATGCATTCAAGCTGACACCACGAGCCAAAGCAGAAAGAGAATCAATGGCCATTCTTGATGGCTTAAATTCAGCGATTTCTGTCTTGATAATTTGCAAATGATCTTCCAATCCTGTTGATTCGGGGTATGCACAAATAATCTTTAACATGCCATCACTTTCCATCTTTTCAAAGTCAATGCCCCAACTTGTGGCATTTCGAAGAAGCTGTGCTCTTGATTCTTCGTAAGCAAAGAGAATTGCTCTGTCATTATTGTTATATGCATCCTCTACAAATTTAGAAACAAGCATCGTTTTTCCTGTTCCCGTTGCTCCTGTAGCAAGAATAATGGAATCTTGAAAATAGCCTCCCCCACACATTGCATCCAAATCAAGCACTCCTGAGCTGATTCGGACATTAGATGAACGTTGGGTCAACCGCATTGCTCCTAATGGGAATACACTGATTCCTTGAGCACCCATTGTAAAAGGGAACTCTCCTTTCATATGAGTAGTGCCTCTCAATTTCAAAACCTCTACAGTTCGTCTTCTCTTTTCTGATTCAAGAACATTTCTCAGAATCACAACATTATCTGAAACAAATTCCTCCACTCCATATCTAGCTATTGGTCCATATTCTTCTACCCTCTCAGTAGTCATTACTGTCGTAACACCTATTTCTTTAAGTCTTGCTATTAAACGAAAGATTTCTCTTCTCACAACATATACGGCATCATATTGTTGAAAAACAGCTGTCATTGAATCAATTGCGACTCTCTTAGCCTTGTATTTTTTTATTGCATAGCTAATTCTTTCTATTAATCCAGATAAATCAAAATTACCTGCCACATCTTGACCTTCAGGATCAGGCGATGCATCTAAAATAAATAATTTGTTTTGATCAATCAACTCTTCAAGATTCCATCCGAAACTCGCTGCATTTCTAATTATGTCTACTGGAGATTCTTCAAAAGTAACAAAAATTCCTGGTTCATCAAAATGACAAATTCCATGATACAGATATTGAATCGAAAAAACTGTTTTGCCAGTTCCAGAAGTACCACTCACTAATGTACTTCTAGATAAAGGCAAGCCTCCTTTGCAAACATCATCAAATCCTTCTACACCTGTTGGGATCTTCTGAACTTGCATTTTAGGAATGGGGTTACTGTTCTGAAAAGGCATAAAAGCTTTGTTCAGAACTTAAACCTAATGAGAAATCAGCTCTAGGAGCCTACTTTTATAGTGAGATTTAAGATTTGTCCTGATCTAAAGACCCTTTTTGCTTATTTGAAGAAAAGAACTCCCCTTCAGACAACTCTTCAAATAGTAAGTCTAGACCAATTAAAACCCTTTCCCGATCAGAAAGATCTCCAATTATTCGCCTTACAGGAGGAGGTAAAAGTTTAGATAAAGTTGGTGTAGCAAGTATCTTATCTTCTTCAGCAAGTTGAGGACTTTTGAGCACATCAATTACTTTCAACGCATAAACACCTTTAAAATCTTTCTTCAAAATTTCACGTAAGGTGTTTAGCGCTCGCATCGAATTAGGCGTATTACCAGCTATATATAGTTTAAGAATATAAGTTTTTCTAGGGCTCATTTCTCAAACTCCTAAAAATTAAATTCTAAATACATATCTAAATCTTGACGAAGTTATCCTTTAAGAGTGAAGATGTAAGCTTCTCTTTCGATTGTGATGAAGGCTTAATCGGAAAACTTTAAGGGATCTAGCAACGTATTTAGACACCTCAAACTTACCAGCCTTCTCATGTCCTTAGTTTAAATGGCCCCCAACAAAACAAAAAATCCCCAAGATTCTTCAACGAAAGGTTGCTACGCAATCGTTGAAACATCAGGGTCACAATTCTGGCTAGAGCCAAACCGCTACTTTGATTTCGATCGAATCGATGCAAAAGTAGATGACATTATTAGTATTGAAAAGGTACTTTTAATTAATGATGAAAAAGGTCTTTCTATAGGCAAACCTTATATCAAGGATGCAAGTGTTCAATTGAAAGTAATGAGTCACAAAAGGGGGAGCAAGATACTTGTTTATAAAATGCGCCCTAAGAAAAAAACACGTAGCAAAAAAGGCCATAGGCAAGAGTTAACAAGAGTAATGGTTACTTCAATATCAAATGGGAAAAAGGTAAAGGCAGCAGCATCCTCAAAGGCAGCAGCATCCTCAAAGACAGCAGCATCCTCAAAGGCAGCAGCATCCTCAAAGGCAGCAGCATCCTCAAAGGCAGCAGCATCCTCTTCTACTAAAACAAAAACAAAGAATATCTCTTCAAATGCAAAAGATAGTAAAATAAAGAAGACATCTGACTAAAGATTCTTTTTTTTATTTTTACCATCAATTTATTTTTCAATGGCACATAAGAAAGGTACAGGCTCTACAAGAAACGGTAGAGATTCAAACTCCAAAAGACTTGGAGTAAAAGCATATGGAGGAGAAAAAGTTAATGCAGGATCTATTCTTATCAGGCAAAGAGGAACATCTATACTTGCTGGGAATAATGTTGGGAGAGGTAAAGATGACACTCTTTTTGCTCTCACCGATGGAATTGTGAATTTTGAAACCATAAAACGCAATCTTAGAATCAGAAAGCGCATACATATTGCAACATCAAACTAAAAAATTTATATTATTCATTTTTCATCGGTCGATAGCTACGTGCTGTGATTAAGTAGGGGTGAAAAATTTCAATAAAATTAGTCTGAAGAGTCAAAAAGAAACTTTCTATCATATTTTTATCATCAAAATGAAAGGGGAACTCACCTTTATGACCTTTAAAAAAATACCAATTCATTAGAGCAACTGAATTATCAGTCAATCTATTTCGAAAATTTAACAATTGCTTGGAAGGATTAGGCAAATGTTCTAATACATCAAAGCAAATTAAAGTATCGAACTTTATTGCTTCTATACTTTCCAAATCTCTATGAACTGATATCAATTCTCCAATACCAAGTTTTTTAGCTCTTTCTAAAACAAATTCACGATTATAAGGATTCAGGTCTACAAAATAAACATGATCCACTTTTTCTAAAGCTGCTGCTGCAATTGAATGAGTCCCTATTCCTCCTCCAAAATCCAACACTTTGCCATGAGCAAACATTTTTTCCAACCGAATAGTATCAGCTATATAGTCAGAACTTCCTAAATGCCAGGCGGCAAGATCAAAAAGATGCGAATTACCTACTTCATCTTCATAAAAGCCAGTTATATTTTCTTCGTTAAAGGAAATAGGATGAAGAGAAGCCATGTTTTTGATCCCAAATGAAATTCTCCTCTCAAGTTCCTTAAGATCTAATTGAAGATATTCAGCTAAATGCTTTCTTAAATCAAATCCTGTTTTTAAAAAAGACTCTAAATCAAGATTATTCATTAGTTTTTATTATTTGAAAATATTTCCAAGATAAACTTATATCTTAGTTGTTTAAATAAATTTGAAAACAACTGAACCATGACTAAGGGATTTTAGTGGAAAGAAACGACTTTGGTTTTTTAGCAATAGATAAGCCTGCAGGCCTAACCTCACACGATTGCGTAAACAGGCTTAGAAAAATCTATGGAATCAAGCGTATTGGGCATGGAGGGACTCTAGATCCTGCTGTTACAGGTGTCCTTCCATTTGCCATAGGGAAGGCTACGAAACTTCTTTCATTTCTTCCAAATTCAAAAAAATATGAAGGGACAATAAATCTTGGAATTCGAACTTCTACTGATGATCTTGAAGGGGAGGTTATTTCGAAACAATCTTGGCCAAAACTAAATAAACAAACAATTAGCGAACATCTAAATAATTTCCAAGGGCTAATCCAACAATCTCCCCCTAGGTTTTCTAGCGTACATATAAAAGGTGAGCGTGCTTATAAAAAAGCACGAAGAGGAGAAAATTTTAAATTACCTTCTCGAGAAATAATAATTCATCAACTTCAATTTTCTCATTGGGATCAAAGCACTGGAAAACTTAAGATAAAAGTACATTGTTCTTCAGGAACTTATATCAGAGCTCTTGCAAGAGATATAGGAGAAAGAATAGGTTGTGGTGGAACATTGGCAGAGTTAAGAAGAACCGAGGCATTAGGTTTTAATATTAATAAAGCAATCTCATTACCAGAATTTAACAAATCAAATGCTTTTTTAAAACCAACTCTTACCAATCCTATAAAAGCACTGAATCATTTAGCAAGTGTAGAATTAACCATTAATGAAATCTCATCCTGGAGTAAAGGTCAAGCCATAATTATCAAAGCAAATCGTATTAAGACTATTGCAACTTCAGAAAATAAACTGGTCAATTTACCAAGTAAATATATTTTAGTTGTTAGTAATAATAGAAATCTGCTTGGAATTGGGATTTTACATCTAGATCCTGTAATGATTCAGCCTAAAATTGTTTTTAATGCAGTAGGTTGAAGATTTTATTTTAAAATTTAAGATCAATAATAATTAGTAATAGAAACTCCTCTATAAAAATGTTTTAAGATTCTACGGAAACTAGCGCCTTTTTCGGCTAAACCTTTAGCACCCCATTGACTCATTCCAACACCATGTCCAGAGCCTGAACCTTCTACTAATAAATAATTAATCTCTGGTATGTTTGGTAATTTATCTAATTGATCAAATTTAAAATTTACCTCAGAAGATACAGGCATTATTATATTTAAAAGATTATTTTCTTTGATAGATTCAAGAAAGGTATTTTCTCTGTAATTATCATTAATAAAAGAAGATAGTATTTCGAATTTAACTAAAGTACTCTTCAAATCTAAAGTCTTCCGAATCTCTTTACCAGATAAAATTCTTGAACCTATTGGTCCATAAATTTTTATTTTTTTAACTCTATTTGTAGGCGTTTTTTCAATAACTCGAACAGCATTAACACCTCCCGTTTCAGGAAAAAGCTGTTGAAGTTTTTTGATATCTATTTTTTTATTCCAAGAATAGTTAGGACTTTGTTGATCATGATCAACAACACTTTTTAAATAAGGATTATATCTACCCCAAACAAAACTACTGTCTTCTGTCCTGCCTCCAGAGCTGCTATGAAAAACAGCATCAATTAGTCTTCCTTTATACATTAATACTAAAGATTTAGTAGTTTTAACAGCTTTACGCGTTGAATCAGTATCAGACTCTAATCCTAAATAAACCTGACTTGCGATTGTTGAGTCAACATCATACTCATCTTTTCCTTTTAACTGATTTAATGCATAGGTTCTTGCTGCAATAGCCTGAGCCTTTAAAGCTTCAATAGGCCAATCTTTGGGCATTTCGCTACCAACTACGCTTATTAAATATTTTTCTAAACCTAAATGATTCACAACTTTGAGACTATTTACAGCTTGCAAAATCTTTAATTCACCTGAATACCTTCGCGATCCCAACCAAACCCCTCTTGGGTCTCTAGTCTTAATTGATAGCTTCCTAGTTCTAGGAAGAGAAGACCACTTGGAATTATTACCATTTATAGAGTACTTAAATTTCCCTTTCTCAGACTGAATCTTTAAAGACCTTATAGCCCTCCAACTTGAACCAAGTCCTTGCACAAGAAAAGTTTTTTCTTTATCTGCTTTAAAATAGATTTTGTTAGATTCAAAAACCAAAACACGTATTTTCTTTTCTCTTGCAGCCAAGCTTTCATTAGATGCAAAGAATGCAATAAAGAGAAGAGCAAATACAAATTTCCTTGGAGCTTTGTACAAAAGCAAATCTAAAGTGGTTTCCTTAATAAGAATCTAATTTGCCTCTAAGGCAGTTTTCAAAAAATTCACCAGAATCTAAACTATCTAAATTTTCCTTTAAAAAAACCTTAATTTTGCAAATCACATTCCTAGGAACAAGTTCTGGTGTACCCACAAGGAGTCGCAATGTATCTGCATTGGCTTTAAGGTTGCCACAACGTTCAGAATTATGGTTATTTGACTGTGGAGAAGGGACACAGCATCAATTTCTACGTAGCGATCTAAAGACTTCTCAGCTAAAAAAAATTTTCATTACTCATATGCATGGAGATCATGTCTATGGACTCCCAGGCCTTTTAGCAAGTTTGGGATTAGCAGGTAATACTTTGGGAATAGAACTTTTTGGTCCATCTCCTTTAAAGAATTTTATAGATGGAATACTGAAAAGCAGTTCAACCAGGATTTCCTACCCAATTCAAATAAAACCTGTTGAGAAGAATGCGCACGAAGGCACAATCCTTTTCGAAGATAATGATTTTCTAGTTAGATGTACTCCAATTATTCACAGAATTCCTGCTTTTGCTTATAGAGTTGATCAAAAGCCAAGGCCTGGTCGATTTGATATTGACAAAGCCAGATCATTAAAGATCCCACCTGGTCCAATATATTCAAAGTTGCAAAAAGGAGAAATAGTTACGTTAGAAGATGGTCGTATCTTCAATGGCAAAAATTTTTGTGGGTCTGAACGCAAAGGAGCAAGTTTTGTTTACTGCACAGACACAATCTTTTCAGAAACAGCAATAAAACTAGCTAAAGAAGCAGATTTACTCATTCATGAAGCAACTTTTGCTCACGAAGACTCCGAATTGGCTTATCAAAGACAGCACTCAACCTCAACAATGGCTGCTCAAATTGCATTTGAAGCAAATGTAGGACAACTTGTTTTGACTCATCTGAGTCCTAGATATGCACCAGGGAACACTATTTCACCTAATGATCTCTTAAATGAAGCAAAAGCAATTTTTCCCAATACCCTGCTAGCAAAGGATTTCCTTCAAATTGAAATACAAAAGCATGCAACAGTTCGTGATACGTAAGTGCACTAAACCCACATCATGAAAGAATAGGGGCGTTCGGTTGTTTCCGTAAGTCTTTGGTGTCCTCAATGGCCTCTATTATTTCTTCTCTGAAAAGATCCCTTTCAAAATTACTGATCCTTTTACCAGTAATTTTGGGCCTCATTGTTAGTCCTTTTGCAGCAGATGCTTTATATCCAAGCGATCCATCTTCAGTAGATGCTCTAGACACAAGCCTTCACGGCCAAAATCTACAAAATTCTGAATTTGTCAAATACGACCTTTCAGGTAGAGATCTTGGAGACACAGACCTAAGTGGCTCATATTTCAGCGTCTCAAATCTTAAAAATGCCAATCTCAGTGGAGCAAACATGCAAAACGTGATTGCATATGCAACAAGATTTGATAATGCTGACCTTACCAATGCAAATTTCACTGGAGCGGATCTGTTGAAAAGTTATTTCAATGGAGCCAACGTAGATGGTACTAATTTCACAGATGCAGTTCTTGATTTATCTCAAATCAAATCTCTATGTGAAAGAGCATCTGGTCAAACTGCTGATAGTCTTAAGTGCAGTGATGTAAATCAAAGTTATGTTCCTGCTTCCAAAGGCAAGAATAGTTTTAACCCTAATTAATAACCCTTAGAGAAAATGGGTTATTTAGTTGAAAGCCTAAGGCTTTCAACTAAATAAGGGGAAGGCTCACTGCCCTCCCCTTATTTAGTTGATATTAAATATTTTGACTCTCCAAACTTACTAAGGAGCTGTTATGTAATAAAAAGCTGCTGCTGCTGCACCTATTGCAAACATTGGAGCACCAACCAGAAGATGGGCCCCCCCAAAGCCTACCCCTTTAGAACGTACGATGTAATAAGCAACTCCAGCAGCTCCAGCAGCTAAAGGAATAGCTGCATGCAAAATAGAGGCAACAGCGTGATAATCGAAGTTCATTCTTGAATTTGAGCTTAATAACAGAAGTATCTCAGCAAATTGTTTTAGATAGAAGAGAAAACTCTCATGCTGCTTTATATCTTCATCTTCATTTATGTTTCATGCAAGCATAAATCAAAAAAAATCAGCTTCCAAAATAGGATATAAGTTAGTGGGCTCCTTAGATCTGGGCTGTTTGCTATACCACCACTCTTGTAAATGTGGCTCAAATCTACTGGAAAATAAAGTTAAAGTTGTTCTTATAGGCTTAGAACCTGGCTGCAATATATCCACAGAATATGAAGGACATCTTCTAGAAGCAATATCAGGAACAAAACGTCTGCCAATTCTCCTCCAACTTGGTTCCTTACTTCTCCAAGCCAATCGAGAACAAGGCCAAGGCAACTCTTCACGATCAAAGAGCCTACAGCAAGGCCCTACAACCCTATAACTAAAATGGCCCCCTTCACTAGAGTAGACACTCCCATGTTCTTTCAACATTTCATCGTTCCCCCCAGAAAATAATTTATAGCTCACAAAAAAATAAAAGCAATGTGATAAAGCAAAAAAAATCAGCCACTCATAGAGAGTGACCGATCAAAGCTTTCTTGGCAAGTAGAAACTTAAAACTGACTAAAACAGACTTAATAGAGCTCTTCCTCTGCATGAGTAGTAATACTCACATCAGAAGTTGGATAGGCAACACAGGTAAGGACAAAGCCTGCTTCAAGCTGATCATCATCTAAGAAACTTTGATCTGACTGATCAACACTCCCAGAGGTTATTTTGCCTGCACAAGTTGAACAAGCACCAGCCCTACAGGAATAAGGAAGGTCAATACCTTGCTCTTCTGCAGCATCTAGAATGTATTGATCATCAGGAACCTCAATGGTTTGATTCAAGCCCTCACTTTCGCTAACGAGGGTGACTTTGTAAGAAGCCATGGGATATAAAAGAGGGGGGGGGATGTGAATAGGAGGTAAAAATTATTACCTCAAGATGAATCCTTTTTACACTGTATTGGGTCAAATGTGGCTTAATCTTGTCAAAAACAACAATCAAGCCAATCAAAAAGCAGTTATAGATAAGCAAAGCTTATCTATAACTGCTTTTCTTTGGTGTGTGTTTGCATAAATAAATTAGAGCCCAATTTTCGCATTCATGTGATGCGACGAGTTCCCAATTAAATAAAGAGAGGGTCTTAGTTATATCCTCAACCTGATCAACTAACAAGCCACTTAAAACAATATGGCACTCTTGAGAAGTGATTTTTGCAAAATCAGGGGCAAGTCGCTTAATAACGTGAGAAAGAATATTGCAAAGAAGTAAATCAAATTTCTGAAAATGCATTTGCTCCTCTAACAAATCAATTGAACCTTCTGAAACCATCAATTGCTTTTCATTTAAATTGTTTTTTAAAGCATTTTCATAGGTTGCTTTAACAGCTAAAGGGTCAAGATCAACAGCTTTAACTGATTTTGCACCAAGAGCAAGAGCAGCTATTCCTAAAATTCCACTACCACAACCAATATCAGCAACTATCTTCCCAGTAGGTGGATAACGTTCAAGTGCTTCTAAACACAATCTAGTGGTTGGATGGCTACCAGTCCCAAATGCACTTCCTGGGTCAAGATGGAGAATAATTCGTTGAGAATATAATTCTGGTAATTTTAACCACGATGGCAAAACTAAAAGTTTTTCACCTATAGGATCTGGCCTCCACATTTTTTTCCAACTGGAGCTCCAGTCTTCATCAATAATTTTCTCCCAATCAAAATCTAAAAGCTTTTTCTCAAATACTTCAACCAATAAGCATAAAGAGGATTCAAGTGAAGCTCTATCTGAGACTGACCATTCATTAGAAGGAAGCCATATTACTAATTTTTGATCAGAGGAATTATTTGGAAGCTCTTCTATTGAAAAACTTTTGATCCCAAGTGTTTCTAATCTCCAAATCAAACTTTCCTCAAGCTCTTTGAAGAAAACAGATTCCAATTTCCACCAAAAAAATTCCTGTGTTTTAATCACTTGATTAATAACACTTAAATACTTTTATAAAGTAATGGGGTGAGCCTGATTAATACCTTTTACAGCAAGAATCGAAGTAAGAAGTTCAGGTGGAATTGGGTCATCAATACTCAAAACCATTACAGCTTCACCTCTTACTATCCTTCTCCCAACTTGCATGGCAGCAATATTTACATTATTTGCCCCAAGCAAGGAACCTAATTTCCCAATAATCCCAGGCATATCTCTATGCCTGGTAAAAAGCATATATCTACTTGGTGAAACATTTACAGGAAATTCATCAATACTAGAAATCCGCAAGTCCCCATCAACTAAAACTGTGCCTGTGAAACTATGACTTCCATTATCAGCAAATGTAATTAATTGAAGAGAGCCTCCTGACAAATCAGGACTTGCTTCATCCTTGATCTCTTCAACTATTATCCCCCTGCCTTGAGCCTCTAAAGAAGCATTTACATAATTTATCCTATCTCCCAAGGCACTAGAAAGAAGGCCTTTCAAAGTGGCTACTACCAATGGCTGGGAAGGATATTGGGCGAATTCTCCTTGCAACCTAACTTCTATCTTTTTAATCTGACCCCCAGTCACTTGATGAGATAACAAACCAAGTGTTTCTGCAAGTTGTAAATGAGGTTTAAGACTATCCATTATTTCAGCTGAAAGTCCTGGAATGTTGACTGCGCTTCTAGCGGGAAGTCCTAAAAGAACATCTCTAATTTGTTCAGCGACATCAATGGCGACATTTTGCTGTGCCTCTTCAGTAGAAGCACCTAAATGAGGGGTAAGAATTAGTCCATTTTTAAGATTCAAGAGAGGTGACTCACCATTTAATGGTTCTTGTGCATATACATCTAATGCTGCTCCAGCAATAACTCCAGATTTCAATGCCTGAGCAAGAGCAGATTCATCAATAATCCCTCCTCTAGCACAATTTACTAACCTGGCATTTCTTTTCATTGTTGATAGCAACTTCATATCAACCAAATTCTCCGTTTCAGGCGTTCTAGGTAAATGCAGGCTTATATAATCAGCCTGTTTAAAAAGCTCTTCTACTGAAGAGAGTTTTACCTGCATTTGCAAAGCTCTCTCAGCGGAGACAAAAGGATCAAAAGCTATAACTTCCATACCCATTGCATTGGCCACCTTTGCAACATGGGAGCCGATTTTTCCAAGACCTACAACACCTAAAATCTTTTTATAAAGTTCATTCCCAACAAATTTTTTTCTATCCCAACCTCCAGAAATTGTGCTTGCATGCGCTTGAGGAATATGCCGTGAAAGAGATAACAATAAAGCAATTGCATGTTCCGCAGCTGCAATGGTATTCCCCCCTGGGGAGTTCACAACTATTACTCCTCGCCTAGTTGCAGCAGCTACATCAACGTTATCCACTCCTACTCCAGCTCTTCCAATAATACGAAGATTTTCCGCAAAATCGATCACTTCGGAAGTTACTTGAGTCCCTGATCGAATCATTAAGGCTTCATAACCACCTATGATCTCTTTGAGTTGATTAGGAGAAAGACCTATTTTCTTATCAACTTGTGCAACCTGACTCAGGATATCAATCCCAGCCTGATCAATAGAATCTGAAACTAAAACTTTTGTCATTTAAGGCGAACCTATGCCTAAATAAACTTTAATAACCTAAATGTGTATGATCCGTTTTATATCAAGACAGGTCAGAATTCAAACAATTGAGGACTACTTTTGTGGCTATTTGCATACTTGTTGTGGATCATGAGGAAAAAGCTTATCAATTGTGGGAGAAATTACAAATCAACAAGGAAAAAATCAGCAACTTTGAACTGATAGAGCCTAATTTGAAAGAAAATTCATTCGAACCAAATCAATCTCAAAAGAATAATCTCCCAAAGAGGGTCAAAATTAATGAGGTTAAGTTATTAAATCCAAAAATCTCTAGAGAAGAGCGCCAACGAAAAATGGCAAAATGGTTAATGCCCTTTGGCTTTGTTGCTGGGTTAACTTTTTCTGGAATGACAGATTTAAGTACATTCTCTGACCTTGGGTTTAACAGTGCAAGCGAGCCGATTATAGGGGGGCTCTTAGGTATGGCATCGGGCTGGATAGGTAGTTTCTTTGCTGCAAGGAGTGTCAGTAACAATCAAGAAGATGATCTCAAAGACATTTTCAAACGCAATAAGCAAGGTGCATGGCTGATTCTTTTAGAAACCCCTTTGGAGATTGATCTCCCTTGGCCATCAATTAAAGAAATAGATCCGAGCGAAATAATCAATCTAAATCTAATTTGAAACTTTCTAGAAAAAAACTACTGAAAGGCTGTGAATACTCTTTGGAAGTCGATGAGCTGTTAACTAAAGCAGAAAAAGCTCTAAGAACCTGGGAACCAATTTGGACAAAATTTGTTGCCGCTCCCATTAGAGAAGAAGCATTAAAAGTTTTCAAAGAAATTGCTGATCTCACTTTCTCATCTTCTGGGGGCTTCCCTAGAGCAGAAAGGCAAAGAATTCTAGTCCTTAGGAAAGAACAAGAAGGATTGATCCATCCAAATAAAGTCCCAATAAGTGCTATTAAAATTGAGGGAAATTTCTTATTTGATAGAACCACCCCTAATGATTTTCTTCAAGCATTAACAAATGAGGGAATTGAAATCGAAGACATAGGTGATATTTGGACCATTGGGGATAGAGGAGCCCAAGCAATTTGCACTCCTGAAGCAACAAAATCACTTGCAAATCGCAATGGATTAATAAGAGATGTAGAAATAAAATACAAATCTACTGATCTAAAAGATCTAAAATTTCCTTTGCAACGCATCCCAAAAAAATTAACTTCTATTGAGGCCTCACAAAGAATCGATGCTATTGCTTCAGCAGGGTTTGGTTTATCAAGAGCTAAAATCACTAGTGCAGTCAAGGGTGGCAGGTTAAGACTCAACTGGTATCCAATAAAAAATTCAAGACATGCGGTAAAAGTTGGCGATCGAATCCAACTTGAAGGTAAAGGAAGTATAGAAATTTTAAGTTTAGAAATTACAAAGAGAGAACGATGGAGAGTGGAATTAATTAGGCAATAAAAATTCATCAAGTATTTACTGCTAGCTTGATTGAATAAAAGCCTTAAAGTACAACCATTTAAATATGGTTTTGAACGGGCGATTAGCTCAGAGGTAGAGCACTACCTTGACACGGTAGGAGTCACTGGTTCGATTCCAGTATCGCCCATTAAAAATGTGACTGATTCAAAGTCCAACTCACTAATAATTGTCTTAGGTTTGGGACGATCAGGACTTGCTGCAGCTAAGTATTTAAATGAAAAAGGTAATAATGTCTTGGTATTTGAAAAGTCTCGAAAAGAATCCTTTGAAGAATTAGCGAAAAATTTACAAACAGAAGGGATACAGGTTCAACTTGGAATGCCACTGAAATTATCTAGCTTTGAACCATGGGAAAATCAATTCTCAATGGTTATAACAAGTCCTGGGATTCCATGGGATCATCCAACTCTTAATCAATTAAGGAAAAAAGGAATACTTATTGAACCTGAAATCTCTTTAGCATGGAAAACACTACAAAATATTCCATGGATAGGAATTACAGGAACAAATGGCAAAACAACAGTAACTCATATGCTCAACCACGTTCTAAACGAAAATCTTATTTCTTCTGATATCGCTGGAAATGTAGGCAAAGCTGCAAGTGAACTAGCCTTAAAACTACATAAAAGTCATCAAATAACGCCTAAATGGTTAGTCGTTGAATTAAGTAGTTTTCAAATAGAAAGTGCCCCAGAAATAAAACCATACATAGGGATCTGGACAACTCTTACTCCAGATCATCTTGAAAGGCATGGATCATTAAAAAATTATATTCAAATCAAACGTAGCCTTATTGAAAAATCATTTATTCGCATATACAACGGTGACGACAAATTTCTAGCAGCAAATCGATTAAAACTACCTAAAGGAATTTGGATTACTACAGAACCATCTACATCAAATAAAAGTCACTATGACTATTGGATATCTGTAAAAGGCAAATTAATGGAAGGAGAAGAAGAGTTGTTTGAGTCTTCAGTTCTTAATTTGCCTGGAGAGCATAATCTTCAGAACCTTCTCTTAGTTACAGCTGCAGCAAGAAAGATAGGGCTTTCATCAAAAGGAATAAGTAATGCAATCAATAATTTTCAAGGCTTGCCTCATAGACTAGAAAGCATCAACGAAATAAAAAATATAAATATTCTCAATGATAGTAAAGCTACCAATTTAGATTCATCCGAAATAGCTTTAAAAGCAATTAAAGGCAAAACTATACTAATTGCAGGAGGGAGACTAAAAGAAGGAAATACTAATGGATGGTTAAAGCAAATCAATTTAAAAGCATCTGCTGTAATTCTTTTTGGAGAGAGTGGAATGACACTTAAGAATCTTATAAAAGAAAGCGGTTTCAAAGGATACTTGAATTACTACCAAGACCTTGATCAGTCTCTAAAAAGATCAATTGAACTAGTAAAAAAATTAAAAGCAAAGATTATTCTTTTTTCTCCTGGTTGTGCAAGTTACGATCAATATAATAATTTTGAAGAGCGAGGAAATCATTTTAAATCTTTAATCAGAAAATATTCAATTTATGAGCCACTATAAGAAGCAGGTTTTTCAAAAAGCCATACAAAACATTGGAGAAAATACTATTTCGATTCTAAAAATGAACTTCTTGGTCGGTCATCCCAACAAAAATCAACTAGCAGAATATCTATATTAAGGATATCTTAAGCAGAAGTAAATGTTTTTTATTTTGAAAAATATTCCAAGCTTCCCTGAATCTATAAGCCACAAAAAGCTTAACAAACTATTAAGCAATGCAAAGAAAGATGATAAGAGTTTAAAAGTCAGCAAAAATCATTTAGCAGAAGAAAAAGATAGTTTAAATGAATTGCTTTTAAATTGGTCAGAGATAAGTAATGAATTAATTACAAGCCTTAGAGAAAGCGAAAGGTTACTAACAAAAAGCAAAAGCTCTAAGTCACTTCTTGCTCTAGGAGCAATGGAAGCACATATACATATGGCCATGCAAGCATTAAAGGCATCCCAACAAGATGAATGATCTCTCTAAAAAATTAAAAATATCCTACTTATTTGATAAAAAGATTTTCAAAGTAATTCTTGAAGTGCAGAATGTAATTTATTTATTCGCTTTTGATTAACCCCAAGGTCTCCAAGTCCTATCCTGGAAGCAGATCTAACTTGAATCATATTTTTTCCAGGAATATGAAGAATTTCAAGATCATCTGGGAATCTAAATATTAAGCTTCTTACAATGCCATGCCAATAATTATTATTCGATTCAACAACATTAACCCTAGGAAGACTAGATGCAATATCAACTAGCTTTTTAAATGCATCTTTAGATTTTTTGTAAGACCACTCAACTCGCGCACAGTTAGTACTGATAATGCAATCATTGAGATTTCCTGCTTCATTTAATGACATGGAAGAGTCAACTCCTATAAATACACTTATAAGTAAGCAAAGAATATATATGATAGCTCTCTGCATTACACAAAATAAAAAAGTTCAAATTCAGTATTCAAGATAATGATGCTAGCAAATTGCTGAAAACTGATAAACTAGATTAAATTGAAATATAAAAAGTCATGAAAGAATCAAAAAGAAGATCAGCTAAAAAGTTTCTAAATCAATTTAATTTTGAGGAAATTGATCATAGGCTTTCATGTGGCTGGCATGTTGAAGTTGAAGAAACCGGTCAACAAAAAAGATACCTTCGAAAGATTGAGCATAATTCTAAACTTAAACCTGAGCAAGAATTATCTAAATAGGAAGTAAGATCAAAAGAAATTACTCTTGTCACTAATATCAAGAAATTATAGGAAGCAAACCAAATCAAAAGAGTTCATTCAAAGCTTAATAAAGACATGTTATTGCAAACAGAAATAAGCATTGCATCTATTATTAAGTTCATACAAGCTTTCTAGCGAATTATTCTTGAGAAGCAAAAGCCTCTCAGACTTGTTTAGCTAGTAATTTTATTATCATGGACCCTTTTGATCCTGCTATTCATTACGGACCTAATGATGCTGGAGTTTCTGCTTTCTCAATCTTAGTAGTTGCTATAGGACTCTTAGTAGGATCGTGGGCTTTTGGCGCTCTCTATGGGATTCTCTCTAGTTACATCCAAGGCAAGCAAAAAGAAAAAGATTGAGTTTCTAGCATCTACCCCTAATTCCTAGTCAAAGGTAAAGCTAATAATAAAAATAAGATATTTTCTTATTCATTTAACTTTTGAACCCCTAATCACAATTTGACTTTAAATGTATTTCTATACAATGGCTGACACAATCTCTGCCTTCATCTCCAATGCTACATGAAGTTATGCATTCAAAATAAGAATCAATTGGATCCACTTCATCTCCCAAGCAAAACTGGTCTTTAAAGATAGGCATAAAATAATTCTATTTCTAATTTTCTATTTCTAGCATGATTTAAATCTAATACATCACATTAGTTACCGAAGATAAAGTACCTAAGTAATAACTACTACAGAGATGCCAGGTGAGCTGGCTCGACTAAGACTTAAATAGCTAAATTAATATTAGCAATATAAAAATAATAGTTATCTATTTAAATAATAAAAGATTCTTATTTTACAATCAAAGAGAGATATTATTTCTTCCAGTTAAGAAAAATCTAAGAATTTACTGCTAATACAGAAAAGAAAGGATCACTACTAGGTAATAAAAAAGATCTTATGCCTTGTCTTTTTGTTGGTTCTGCTAAATAATCTGGTTCAGGCCAACCTTGTGCTACTAAAACATTCTTAATATAATTAATATGATCACTATTTGAGCCCTCAATCCATACACGAGGTGCTTTTGTCCAAAAAGCTCTGTTAGAGAAAGAAACAATCAACCGACCATTTGGTTTAATTACACGCTTCAAATCTAATGCCAACTTTTCTGGGTATTGTAAATACTGCCAAGCGGCAACCATTAAACACACATCAATTGAAGAGTCATCTAAAGGTAATTCCTGCGATACATTTAAATCTTGAACCCAATATGCATCTAAACGTTGATTATTTTCTAGTTCATTTGCATTTAGACCATGTCCAATAACTCTTTTATATTTGATCTCCTTAGGTAAATGACTAATCCAACTAGACATTAAGTCTAGCAAGACAGAGCCTTCTGGAATTTTCTCTCGATACAAATTTGTTAATCTATTCCGAAAAGATTCGTCTAAATGATTAACAAATCTCGGCTGAGAATAAAAGAGTGAATCATCATTATTATCTTCTTTTGTTCTTTCGTAATCTGTCAAGATTTGAACAGTCATCAATTAAGTTGATTTTCTGAATGAATGAATTATAACTAAATTCTCAAATACAAGGTCTCGAAAAGATTACTCCTCTAAAAAGAATTTCAAAATAATTTATAATCTAATAATTTTTTTGAGGTTGTAGAGAAAAGAACCAGTTTTTTCGTAAATATGATTTTTTTTTCTTTTAATAGCTATTCCATAAGGATTAGTAAAAATCACAAATAATATTCTTAAGAATCTTAATGGATTTTTTTTAGTATAAGAGCTAATAGAAGAAAAGCCTTTAAGTTGCTCTAAAATATAACTATCAAATATATCTTCCACTTCAAAAATCTGCAATATTTTTTCTTTTTCTGATAGTGAAATTGTGCTTAGTAAAATATGCATAGCCCTAATTGAGTCATAATCTCCCTGAACCAGTTCTCTTGTAATGGATTGAAAAAGGTTCTCCCACTTATATGGCTCTTTCACAAACAAGTAAGAAGCTTTGCTTTCCAAATTAGCCATAAGAAGTCTGTCGGCCTCATCCTCATCAGTCTGATCTGACATCCAATATTGATATAAAGGCGAAATCCTCTTAATATCCAATGATTTAATTAAAGAACTAGTTCAAACGATTATATAAGAATTAAATTAAGAAGTTGTTTTTTTCAGAACAATCACAGAAGCCTCTTTAAATAATTCTCTAGTGCCCAAAACCACGAGCCAAGCGAGGGTTAGGCCTGCAAGAATAGGTGCAATGTTGTTTAAATGAAGCATCATTTCCTCCTAAATAGTTTTTCAAGTGAAGCATGAAATTGGTGAGCAGATAGATAGATCAACTGATTTAAATGGATTCACTTAGAAAATAAAGAAAAGCATAAAGCTGTTTATATTTCTAAATCAATATTATTTTTTTGTCTATGAGAGAAAGGACTCAGGCATTTATACATAGAAAGTGAATGAAAAGTACTAAAAAATTGATTCCTAAGCATGCATGTTGCTATTAAATGGTTTCCAGAAGATAAAAAAGCCCCGTCTTTAAAAGACGAGGCTTAAAAGATTTAATCTTTTTAATGGGATAAAGGAAAGTTGAGCGTTTAAAGCATTTTTCAGACTCTACCTGAAAGTTTTTGCCTTTCTGTTCCTTCAAACTTTTCAGGATCGTTACAGTCTCTTGCATACCAATGGAATTGAGAGACTTGAATAATTGCAAGGAATCCAAATACTACTGGTAGTAATTGGAATCCACCTGATGGTTTTACTAAACCTAAGTCTGATGGGTGAGGTAGCTGAGTTGCAAAATCCAGCATATGAGTGAAGTCAATCATATCGAGGGTAAATAGTTTTTAGTCAGACAAAGTAATCTTTGCGTTATCCAAGTTAGCTACAGCGCTTGTAACTTTCCTGAAGTCAAAGCCCATTGCACGAATTGCATGCCATAGGTGACCTTGAATAAAGAAGAATCCTAAGTAGTAATGGACATTACTTAACCAAGCACGTGAAGTATGCCCAGTAACAACACCATCCATGTTTCCTGTATCTATCCAATAAGGAGAGATGGCAAACTTAAGCTGTAAAGTCTCTCCATACCAAGCTTCTGGATAAACAGTTGTATTAGTTGCACACCAGAAGGCTGCAATAATAGCCATCCAACCGATACCTGCTAAAGACCAAGAGAGAACTGCTTCTGCTGAAAGTAATCCAGCACCTTTGAAATTGGTATAAGTACCAATTTGCTTAGTTGCAATATGGAATGCACCACCTCCAATTTGGAAGAAGGCCAAGAAAGCATGGCCACCCATGACATCCTCAAGGCTGTCTATCTGAATAAAATCAAACTGATGATTCCAAATTTGCGTAAGGTCAAGGTTGTAATTAACCTGACGTATCGCCTCTATAGCAGGGTCGTAGATACCATGGACTCTGGCCCATTCAACAAACCATATATTGGCAACACCAAAAAATACGAGGTGGTGTCCAAGGATAAATGTCTGGTTGTCTGGATTGTTCCATTCAAGCTTAAACCTAGCTGCTTGGCGGTGCTCAGGACGTCCATCAGCAAATAAACCTGAAGAATTCTGAGTATCTTCACTAAAGACGACTGAGTGTAAAAGCCCAGCAAGTGCATAAACAAATGAGCAAATCAGATGGAAGATACCAACGAAGGCAATATCTTGACCTGTAAAGACTCCTGCTTGGTCAAAACCAATACCCAAAGAAGCCAAATGAGGGATACTCACCATCCCTTGATGACCCATTGGGATATCTGGGTTGTAGCGAGCCAGTTCCCAAAGGGTGTTAGCACCAGCTGTAAATGAAATTAATCCTGTATGCGCAACATGCGAGCCTATAAATCGACTTGACTTGTTGGTTACTACAGAGTTACCAACCCACCACCCATAGGTGGGGTCTGGATTTCCATAGGTTTGCATAGGTTAAAAAAGTATTTTAAAAACTCCCCAGAGATTACAGTCATTTTGCTACTGAAGGGAGAGTCGTTAAACATCCGTAAAAAAGATGAATAATAAAGTTGGGTCAATTAAAGGCATCAAAGCTTTTAAATGGCAATAAATATGGCAATAAATAAAAAAAGATTAGCTAGAAACCTTCATTGACTTAATTAAAATTGATTCGATTATTTTACTTTTGCAAATAATTTGAAAGGTGCTTCACACATTCAATCAAAATTCTTTGGATAAAAAATCCAGCCTAAATTCTATTGTGCTAGCAAGCCTTGTCAGGGAATTATCCCTTGAGACTCCCTTATAAAGAAGCTTGCAACTCAAATGCAGTCTTTAGATAGGATGCCAAAATTTTTATTTTTCTAAGTTTGACAAACCTAAAGACCATTTTTCATTGGACAAATCTAAAGCAATGCTGAAATAAAGTTTGCAGAAAATAAATACAGCAGGTAGGAAAAATTACATCAATTCAACTGCAGGAAGACTTCGATATAAATCCAACTTCTATTAATCCTATCGATTTAGCATTTCAAAGGATGGTTGGCAACAATTCTTGGTTTGATCTTTTTATTTAAATAGGAAATCTTATTTCTCATAGCATTCTTATGAATGTTAATAAAAAAACTTCCAAGTTTTATACCTCGGATAATCTAATTTTGCTGAGAATATTTAAATCTACTTCTATTCATTTAAAGGAATTACTTTCAATACTAATATTAGATTAATTCTATAAAGGATATTGTCTTTAACTAGGAGATAATATAAATAGCTTAACTTTATATCATCTATTAATTGTAATTAGATATATTCTCTAAGATAATTTATCTAAGCAAATTATCTATCTCAATAAACTCTCAGTAAATCATATAGAACATTAATAAATCTAATCCTATTCTGCAATGTACTATAAAAAAAATTCTCTTGTTGACTACGTAAAATATTTTCTGCATTATCTCCTAATGCATTAAAAATAAATTCTTTATCTTCTTCTATCCATTTTTCAATCATATGGGCATCAACCTCAACATGAAACTGTATTCCGTAAGCAAAAGGATTAATCCTAAATAATTGCTCTTTGCAAACTTCATTACTTGCGATTACTTTTGAAAGAGAAGGCAAGATAGCTTTTTCACTATGCCAATGAAGCACTTTAAAAGGTGATTCAATTAAACGGTTAAAGGGATCATTTTTATTTAAAAAATATACGTTATCCCAACCAACCTCATAAGTATCTTCATCACAAACTCCTGACAATTTCTCAACCACTCCACCTGCTGCATATGCTAAAAGTTGTGCTCCTAAACATACACCAATTACTCTAGTTTGTTTTCTCAATGCAAGCTTTAATAGTTCAATTTCACAAT
Source organism: uncultured Prochlorococcus sp. (assembly GCA_902590775.1). Lineage (GTDB taxonomy): Bacteria > Cyanobacteriota > Cyanobacteriia > PCC-6307 > Cyanobiaceae > Prochlorococcus_E. The sequence goes on along the minus strand of CACIYC010000008.1, from coordinate 6,074 downwards.
GCATCCATGGATAAGTAGGAGTATTAATGTCATTAACACTCATTGGACCACCCATAACCAATAGAATATCGTCATCATTAATTTGACAAGGTACCTCTTGGCCAAGATCTAAACGATAAATATCAATATAGACATTCCTCTCGGCAGCAATTTGAGTGAATAGGCCTGGAGTTTCCCTCTCTAAATGTTGAAGCACTATTAAACGATTCATTTATTTATATTTCATTGCTTTTACACAGAATTAAGCATAAAGGCAGCTACTTAAAGAAAAATTAACTGGACCAATTTTGCACCAAGTCTATAACACTAACAATCAGGCCAAAAGCTATCACAGGGGGCGAGACCCAACGAAGCATAAATTTCAAATAACGACGAACTCTTTGATCAGAATTACAACCTGCAAGGTCCTCATCAAACTTCCTAGGAACAACCCAGCCAAGAAAAATGGATAAGAGGAATCCACCAAGAATTAATAATACTCCTCCGAAAACACTATCCATCTTTCCTAAAATATTCAAATTCATAGCAGAAGGGATTCCAAGAACGAATAGTAAAGATGTCGAAATAAAAACAGCTTTTGATCTAGGCAAACCTAATCGATCCATTAATGATGAGACAGGTACCTCTAACAAAGAAATAGAGGAAGTAATTGCCGCGATATAGGCAAGCGCAAAAAACAATACAGCTACTACCCGTCCTGTGACGCCAAGTGTGCCCAAGCCAGTTGGTATAGAAATAAACAATGTTCCAACTGTTGATCCACTAATTACTTCCTTCAATCCAAAGCTCATAACTATTGGGAAAGTTATCATTCCAGCCAATAAGCCAACTGCTGTATCAAGCGAAGCAACTGAAAGTGCTTCCTTTGGTAATTGATTTCGTCTATCTAAATAAGAAGCATACGTAACCATAATACCTATTCCAAGACTTAAAGAAAAGAAAGCCTGAGTAAAAGCATTGCGAATAGTCGAAGGATTAAAGAATTGAGAAACATCGACTTTTAACAAAAATGTTCTATAACCTTCCCAAGTTCCTGATAACGTGGCAGCCCAAATAGCAAGAATTAATAACAATCCAAATAGTATAGGAAGACCTATACGGCTTATACGCTCAATGCCTTTTCTTATACCACTAGCAACGACAGCCGCAGTAAGCAATAGACTTACAAGTTGGCCTAAAAGTACGCTACTTCCTGAACTAATTGAGCCAAAGAATGTCTTTGCTGCTGACATATCTGCAGGCAATCCAAAGAAAAGGGAATGAAAGAAAGTATCTAAAGTCCAACCCATTAGGACGGCATAGTAAGAACCAATTCCTAAAGGAGCAATGACGAAAAGCCATCCCAAAATACCCCATCTATCACCAGCGGCTTTTACTGGAGCAAGCAATGCGCTGTTTCCAGTACTTCTACCAAGAACCATCTCAGCGACTAAAACTGGCAAACAAACAACTAATACTATTAATATGTATAGAAGCAAGAAAGCAGCACCGCCTCCTTGAGAAGCTCTATAAGCAAAACCCCAAAGATTTCCTAATCCCACAGCACTTCCTGCAGCTGCAAGAATGAAACCCCAGCGAGATCGCCATTGTTCTCGTATCTCCATAAGTTTTCAAATAAAATGATTTCTAATTATCAATTATGAAAACTTGAGCCATTTGCAACAGAAATAGTTAGCACTTGTAGGAATTCAATAAAATTTTCAAGCAGATCATCTTGTGAAGTGATCATTAATATTGCTAACTTCCTTCCAGATAAGGATTACTTTCTTACAATCAACCTCTATCCAAAAATAGATAAGCTTAAATCAGAAGCCAAGTTGTGCAGACCTATAAATTCTTGAAAGACATTAGAATCAAATGCTTTTCGAGCTGCTGCCTTAGATTCAAACTCAACTACAACTCCTAGCTGTCCTCCATCCCATTCATTAAGGTCAGATTTTTGACTTATATCTTTTGCTATGACAATTCCTCCAACTGAGAGAAGCCAAGGTATAACTGTTTGGATATATTCAACAAACAAATCCGTACTATCAATAGAAACTTGCTTAATCCAATACGCCTTAGACACGTGAATATGAAGAAAATATTAAGAAGTATCGCACATAGTCGGCTAACGTTTTGGAGGTCAAAATAATTTTGACAAAATGGCTAATATTTGACGAATCAATGGGCTGGGCATACATGCAAAAGCATTAACCTTATTAAAAAATATTCCCCATATATAAAGAATAATATTAAGCAAACAACAACGAAGTGTTTACAAGTTTTCTTAAAGCCATCTCTTTAATTCAAAAGAATTATCTTTCTGATGAAATATTATATATAGATAATTCTAAAAAATACTATAAAAATATTTCCCAAAAATCATGTATTCATATGAAGAATCAATTTCTATATTTTAAGAAATACTTACGCAAAGTTAACTAGATATACAGTTGATTTTATCTAAAAATAAGAAATATTTATTAATAGCTTAATATCAAGTAAATTAATTTTAAAATTCTAAATCCTCCCTGTTCCTTAATGCTTGTGTAATCTTACCCGCAACAAATGGAATATAAGTAGAATATTTCTTAAGTTGAATCCTTTCCTCCAATGTTACAGACTCACCTGTAGACAATCGATGGATCATAGCTTCAACTCTTCTCCTGGTCTCTGTGGTTAGCATTCTCATTAGGATTGAATCACAAAGAATTTACTCAATAATAATTAATAAAATGCATAGAGGCCAGTCCGCAGAGAAGAGCCATAATAATTGATTGGATAGATGCAACTTCCAGTCTTCATCAAAGATCTATGCAGGCTACAAAACCTATTCAACTGCAGCCAATGGTTTACCATATATTCAAATTGAATACACATTAATTCGATGGCTGACAAAAAAGGTAAGGAATTAGCAGCAGTTTCTGTTTACCTCAACACAGGAATCGTTGCTGGTCTTTTTGGAATTGGCTTTGTGGCTGCGGCTCTTATATTTGGAGTTATTACATTAATTGTCAGATGAACGAATAAAAACAAGTCATTGATTCCTTAACTTTAAAAGTTTATTGCAATTGAGTTGTCTCAAGAAAAGAAATTATAGAAATGATTAAAAGACTATAAGGAATTCTATTTAATTAGAAAATCCAAGCAAAATATTATATTTTTTCTTCCAGTAATTATTTTTATAGACAAAATATCAATAAAAAGCTAAAAATAAATTTAATGGATAATATTAATTCTAAAATCCAATCACTGAGTGATTTGGTCAAATTCAGATCAGCTCCGAAGCTAGATAAAATTCAAGAAGCTAGATTCTCTAAAGAGCTCTCTGCATTTATAGATAAATCTGATTGGTTTACTATTGGGATCATGGCAGAATCAAAAAGCCTTGCCATCTCAATTCTAAGAGAAATAGAACATCACTTTCAATGGACGGAAATGAAAATAGTATCAGAGCCAAATCAAGATGGGCCTGTTTTCTTGAAGGCTAATCAAAAAACAGGTGAGGTCTATATTCGCATCGAATATGGCTTAGGGGAAGGGATTTTATTAGGCTGTCATCACGATATTGATGGTAAAGACATTGATATGCTTGGCCCTTTACCATTAGACTTTTTTAAGCAAAAAGACTAATAAGTGATTTATAGAACTAACTTTTTAATCCTCACTTGTTTGAGTATTTCTTTCAGTTGGTTTTATGTTGAGGTATGAGCGAAGCTAAGTTATGACATATCATTTTTTACATCTTGCTCTTACTGAAGCTTGGAAGCCCTCTGAGGGATTCATCTATTTTTTACTAGTAATTGGAGCCTTTCTGGTCTCAGGGGTAGTCCTTTCTATTTTGACATTTTACGAAGATTGTTACTGGGGAGATAAAAACTACAGAAAATACTTGAAGGATGGGAAAAAATCCTCTGCAAAAATTTAATCTTAAACTTAGTTGTTTGAGTTTTAAATACTTCTTTCTAGTTTAGTCTCTAAGACTCAATTAGTTAAATACTAATTCTCCACATCAAAATTAAATATTGATAGAAATTGTTAAATGATATTTTAACCAAAGTAATTTTTATTTAATTCACAAAATCTTTACTAGATTACTAGTAATTAAAAATTATTAGCATGTTATTACTAGCCACTGGAGGTCCTTTTGGTATTTCCCCTTCCACCGACCAACTAATCGTAGTAAACCTAGCGGCAATACTTGTAGCCACTACCTTCAATGCTCCTCAAAAGGTTATTAAGTGGGGTGGTGTAGTGATTGCAGTTGTCACTACTACATGTGCAATATGGTGTGGGCACTAATTCTCTAATTAGCTTGAACAGCTAAAAGTATTTGAATTCACTAAAAGTTTGACTAATATATAATTTACTAACATTATATTGGTACTAAAGCAAAAAGAAGTTAACTTTTAAAAGTTAGGTAGGAGTTTTTTAAATGGCTGAATCAATAACGCAAAAAATCAAAAGCTGGATCAAGAAGACCATGGGAGCAATGGGAAATGCTCTTGTTTCCGAAAAAAGCAATACAGAGCCTCCTAATAGTGGCGAACAACCTTATAGAGATAAACCAAAAAAAGGACTTTTTTAATAAGAAGCTTCAATTCATCCTTGGTAGAGATCACGACTTAACTATGCATACCATGAATTTGATCTTTTAGATATACAGTTAGAAATAAACAAACTTTTCAAGTTTAATCTAATTCCAAGATTTTATTGACAGATTACTTCAATTTTGTTCTGAAATCGTTAATTAATTTTTCCATTAACCCTCATAGAAAAATTTTCATAGAATGGACAAAAAAAAGCCAGATAGAACCCATATAAAAACCAAAAATCATTTTGCAGTAAAGTTAATAGCGATTTACTTACTCATCTCTTGACGATTTATTGGTAATTAGGAAAAATACTTATAGATAATTTTTTGATTAACATGTTTACTTTTGTTTTTATCCTTGTATTAGGTCTTGCTGGATGGACCACTTCTGCATTCCTTAGTAAAGGTAAGCATCAACTAGAAATCAAAGAAGAATTGGAAAATATGTTTAGTAACATAAAACAGTTTTTATCTTCATTAAAAAATCTTATTCACCTCCTGATCAAAGATTCAATAAATTCTGCGGCAAATGGAGATCTAAAAATGGTTAAAGATAATATGGTTGAAATAGTTAAAAGTAATGTAGTTCAGCATCTAAACACCAATAAATCAGAAGAAGACTCTGAAGATATAGCTGCTTGACAATTCAACCTGTTTTAAGAAGGTGCTTTTCCACAACTAATCCTAAAATTTTAAATATATTAATGGTTGAGAACTTTTCATAGTTGAAAAGTTTCTAATGAGATCTTCTTAAGGTTAATTTCAAAAGAAAGAATCAGAATCTTAATACTAATCCTTGAGCACTATTCTGTTTTGGGCTGAGATTTTTCTCAGCTATAGATATATTTTGCTCTCTAACAGTTTTATTTTGTTCAAATACTACTGATTCTGGGGTTTCTACTGATTCTGGGGTTTCTACTGATTCTGGAGTTTCTACTGATTCTGGAGTTGTTCCTGCAGATAGACCCAAATTTAATTCAAACGCTGAACTCAAGCTTTCAAATTTTCCATTTTGAAACGCAAGTGGAGTAAAAGCGAAGAAAGTAGCCAAGGCAATAATTAAAAATAATACAAAAACTATTTGAATAATTGGTTGCCAAAAGAAGGATACTTTTATTAGCTGATCTAAATCATTTGATGCATTAGCTTGATCAGCCCCCCTCTGCAAGTAGATATCATCTGTAATCCAACCCTTATTGGCAGATCGATAAGGTGATTCAGACTTTACAAAATCTACAATCTCTTGAAACCGGTCACGAATCATTGATCAAACCTTCTGAACAGAACTCTATTCAAGCATTGAAAAAGTCTTTGTTTTTTAAGTCGCAACAAGTCATCTACATAAATATAAGGAATTTATCTAACTAAGAAAATTAAACCCGCCATTAAAACACTAGAAACAATTATTCCAAGAGAAACAAGACCTAGTATTTTTCCTGTATCAACATAAATAGATATTTTCAAGAACTCATTACGCTCAGCTCTCTTTTTCTCTGAA
>CACIYC010000007.1 GCA_902590775.1 uncultured Prochlorococcus sp. | reverse complement strand
TCATATAGTGCTTGAGCATCCTTATTATAATAATCTCTGGGAAGTGTACAAATATTTTGATTTAGTTTAACACTACCTATTTTATAATTACTATTTATATCATACCACGATTCTAATGGACATATTTTGGTATTTACTGCTCTTCTAAGTAATTGAATATGCCTATGAGATTGACTCGCACCAGACTTCTTACAACTATTAAAAAACCAAAGTCCAGTTGTATCATGGTCAACGATTTTTAGTGATTCAAAGTCGCTAATATCTAGCCATCCATTTTGCGGTACCCATGATTTAGTTATTAATAACATATGGCCAGACTCTACTGGGAATTTATTAAGAATTAACATATGTTTATCAGTTATAGTAGCAATTTCGAGATCTTTTTCCCACGGTATGAATGGATTAAGTGAAGGCCCAATAATACGTTTACTTGGAAATTTAAAGTTCTTATTTGCTATACTTCTGATTTCGAAAGTTATACCATCTGTATGGTTTAAGTAGTTTAAGTTAGTTTGAATAGGTTTAAGTTTTGAATTTTTCAGTGCATGTGTAGTAATTTCCTGGGATCTTCTCCAATAATTCTCTTTTATATCCTCAACCATAGCCAATTAATTATATATTATTAGTATATTGCTATTACATATATTAAAGCTTTCTATTCTTATGAAAGCAACGTTTTTCAATAACTTTAATAGGAATTAAAAGAAAAATAATTGTTTTCTCCAACTTCTGTTTTCCTCTTTTATTCGTCTTCCTTTAATCTTCCTACTATAAATGGATGATATTTAGTCTTTTCATAGACGAGGCCTCCAGGCTCTTCAAGAGCTGGTTATACGCTCAATTATCTAATTGATGTTAGGTCTATCTGTCATTTGTATATTATGGGCATTATTAAAGGCCTAGATCAATTTTAAATTTATAGATTTAATTCATCAACCCAATTAATTTAATCTTTAGTCTATAAGCTCAGAATAATTGCAGCACAATCACTTTGGAAAATATGAAAGATCGATATATGTAATAAAATGCAAAATACTACAAGGTTTTCCTAATAAAGGGTTGACGATATAGGGGGGGGAAGGCCTAAAAATCAATCAGTGATGTCTCCTCAATGGATTGGGAGTTTTCTGACGATGATGCATTTATCGCCTTATGCGATGCATTTAAAGAAAGTGGCGAAGATTCAGCACTTGAGTTTTTAGCAAATGGGGAAGGTGAATTCCATTTTCAAGAGCTTATACAAAACGCTTCTGGGGAGGGGATTGATCTAAGCGACTCAGATGAAATGAATACATTTCAATTTGAAATCCTTGAGATGATGGAGAAACATAGATCTAGATAAAAATTCAGGCACTAAAATATTTAGCTTGAGAATGCAAAGATATTATTGCTGTTGTACTTTGTTCAGGTACTAATTGCTCAGAGTCATCCATATGAAGTCCTATTCTTTCAGCCTCAAGCCATTTTAATTGTTTTTTAGAATCACTAACATTAGGACATGCTGGATATCCAAATGAATATCTACAACCTCTATATTTCTGTGCTAATACCTCACGAACACTGTCTGGTTCTAGGTCACCAAAACCACACTCTTTTCTAATAATATAATGGGAATATTCAGCTAATGCTTCAGCAAGTTGAACTGTTAGGCCATGAAAATAAAGATAATCTGAGTACATATCCTGACTAAATAATGAATGAGCATAACTAGAAGTAATATCTCCCATAGTTACTGCTTGCATAGGTAAATAATCTGGATTATTATTTGAAATTCGAGTATTAAAGAAATCAGAAATGCAATATCTATTATTAGATTTTTGTCTAGGAAATGTAAATTTACCTATCTTAGTATCAAAATTGGAATTATAAAGATCCAAGGAATTACCATTTGATTCACAAGGAAAGTAACCATAAACTATTGAAGGAGAAATAAGTTTTTTATCTATAATAATATTTATCCATTTAGTTAATATTGGATCAGCCTCTTCTGCTAAGAACTTGTTGTAATCTTCTATTGATTGATCTTTTTGTTTTTTAAATTGCCATTGGCTAGCATATAAAGCATTTTTATCAAGGTAATATATAATATCTTGTAAATCAATATCTGTACTTGACAGAATTTTTGTACCAACAAAAGGAGGTGTAATTGACTCTTCTATATTAATTTTAGAGGATCTTATATTGTTAGTAATATTTTCACTAGTTTTCTTATTTGTTATTTTAATATTAACGTTATTTTTTACTATATTCTTATTAAGATTAAAGTTAAGGTTTAAGTCTGTCCCTCCTAAAAAGCCTTCAAAGTCATTCCAATTGTCATTTTTTTTTGCTTCCATATAAGAATCCATAAATTTTAGGTCTGTAAAAGCATCTTTTCCATAAATCACAAAGCCATTATATACATTATTACAATCATTATTTACAAATTTTGGAGTTAATGCTGCTCCTCCAAGGATAACAGGTACTGAAATTGCATTCTCATTAAGTATTTTCAAATTATCTTTCATAAATGCTGTAGATTTAACTAATAACCCGCTCATGGCAATGCAATCTGCTTTATGTAACTCTTGAGCTTTAATTATCTCTGAAATATCTTGTTTGATACCTAAATTGATAACATCATAACCATTATTACTTAGTATAATATCTACTAAATTTTTACCGATATCATGAACATCTCCTTTAACTGTAGCTATTATAAATTTACCTTTAGCAGTCAAGGCTGAACCATCACCTTCTATATATGGTTCTAACATAGAAACTGCTGACTTCATTGTTTCTGCAGACTGTAAAACAAATGGTAATTGCATCTTTCCTGATCCAAATAAATCCCCTACAACCTTCATTCCCTCTAATAGATACTTATTTATAATTTCCAAAGGTTTATATTTCTCAAGGGCAGAATTAATGGTCAGATCTAATTTATTCTTCTCTCCATCTATTATATGTCTCTTTAATCGTTCTTCTAATGGTAAAAGACTAAGTTCATCTTGATTTTGTCTAATCTTAGATGTAGATACACCTGAAAACAGACTTGTTAGCTCTGTTAAAGGGTCGTATGTACATATGTTATTTTCACAAATTCTTTTATCATATATTAAATCTAAGCATACTTTCTTATGCTTCTCATTTATTTTTTGCATAGAAAGAATTTTTGATGGAGAAACAATTGCTGAATCTAATCCAGCTTTAATACATTCCTCTAGAAATATTGAATTTAATGAGATCCTTGTAGCTGGAGATAATCCAAAACTTATATTAGAAATACCTAACGTAATGTGGACTTTAGGATATTTTTCTTTGATTAGCTTAATAGATTTAATAGTTTCTAATGCATTCCTTCTATCTTCTTCTAGACCAGTAGATATAGGTAAAACCAATGGATCATAAAATATATCACTATCTGGTATTCCATATTTAGTTGCATCTAAATATGATCTATCTACAATATCAATTTTTTTTTCTGAAGTTCTTGCCATTCCATCTTCATCTATTGTCCCGATAACTACTGCTGATCCAAATTTCTTGGCAAGGTTTAAAATTCTAAAAAATCTATCATTGCCATCTTCATAATTAGTTGAATTAAGTATACATTTCCCTCCAGCTATTTTTAACCCTGATTCCATTTTACTAAAATCTGTAGAATCAAGCATTAAAGGTAGGTTGATATTAGTTACTAATTTAGAAACTAGTATGTTCATATCTTTAATACCATCTCTACCTACATAATCTACATTTATATCTAAAATATGAGCCTGTTCCTTCTCTTGCTGTTTGGCAACTGAAATTAATCCATCCCAATCTTCTTTATTTAGTAATTCCCTAACTTTTTTAGATCCACTTGCATTAAGCCTTTCACCTATTATTAGTAAAGAGTTATCTTGCTTATAAGGAACAAATTCATATAGTGAGGTAACACCTAAATTTGACTTTGTATTTTGAATAATTATTCCTTTTTCATGCTCTATCTCATCTAGTAATTGGACTAAACTAGATATATGTTCTGGTGTGGTTCCACAACATCCACCAATTACTCTAACACCAAGGTCTTTTATAAAATGCATTAATTGCATTTTTAATTCAATAGGTTTTAATCTATAGTGAGCTTTACCACCAATATTCTCAGGTAAACCTGCATTTGGTATACAGCTAATTTTAAAAGGTGAATGTTTAGACAAATACTCTATATGCCCCTTCATTTGTTCTGGTCCTGTAGCACAATTTAATCCTAGTATTTCTATATCAAAAGGCTCTAATATTGTAACTATAGACTCGATATCTGTACCTAAAAGCATTGTTCCTGTTGTTTCAATAGTTACTGAAACCATTATCGGTACCTTTCTATTTGAATCTTCAAAAGCTTTATTAATTGCTATCAAAACTGATTTTATTTGAAGTACATCTTGACAAGTTTCAACAACTAATAAATCAACATTGCCATCTAAAAGTCCTAATACTTGTTCTACATATGAATTTGTTAAATCATCAAATAAAATATGACCAAGAGTAGGTAATTTAGTTGTTGGTCCAATTGATCCAGCTACAAATCTTGGTTTTTCAGTTGTGCTGTATTCAATAGATATTGTTTTTGCTAACTGTGCGGCTTTTAGATTTAAAGTATAAGCTTCTTCTGCTAGATTATATTCCTCAAGAACTATAGAATTAGCTCCAAAAGTATTTGTTTCTATTACATCACAGCCTGCTTCAAGATATTTTCTATGAACTTCTTCAACAGCTTTTGGATTAGATCTGACTAGATTCTCATTACATCCTTCTAATGATGCACCACCAAAATCTTGAGCTTTTAAATTTAAATCTTGAAGAGCTGTGCCCATAGCACCATCAAAGATTATTACTTTAGTTTGAGACGAATTTATATATTTTTTAAAATCTTGCATTATAATATTATATTTTTTAAATGTGAACTTTAGTAATCCAATGAGCAAATTCTTTCGTTTTATTTTCTGTAATAGAATTAAGTAGATTTTTTAATTTGTGCATAATTTGTAAATTATTATTCAAATTAGTAGATTCGATCATTTTAATTGGAGTAATTTTAGCAGCGGTTCCTGTTAAGAAAACCTCATCGGCAATAAATAACTCTGTCTTGTCTATAGGTCTTTCTATTACATCAATATTTAAGTGGTTTGCTATTTCTATAACACTTGCTCTTGTAATACCCTCAAGTATATCTTGGTCAACTCCTGGTGTAATAAGTCTACCATCTCTTACTATAAATAAATTCATACCACTTGCTTCACTAACTTTTCCTCTTGAGTTCAATAATAATGCTTCATCAAAGCCTGATTTTACTGCTTCTGTTTTTGCTAAGGAACTAGTTATATATGCTCCACTAATTTTCCCCCTAAGAGGTAATGAACAATCCTCCTGTCTTCTCCAACTACTAATCCGACAAGTAACGCCTTCAGGTGATAAGTAATCTCCAAGTTCAAGACCATATATAAAAAAGTCAGTTTCTATATTGTGTAGCCTGGGAGCAATTCCTAAATCACTTGTATAAACAAAAGGTCTTATATAAATTGGTTTATTTGGTTTATTGACTTTAATCCATGTTTTTAAACTATTTAAAACGATTTCTTCTTTTAAGTCTGTAAGAAGCAGTCTTGCGCTTTGGCATAACCTTTTTGCATGCTTATCAGCCCTGAAGAGTAAAATAGTATTTGCATCTTTTGGATCTGGGATTGCTCTCATTCCACCGAAGGCTCCTGTCCCGTAATGGAGAGCATGAGTTGCTATAGAAATTCTTGCTTCTTCAAAAGGAACACACTTTCCTTTAAACCAAGCATATGGAAGGAAATCATGCATGACAGAAGAATCTATAGATCATAATTTTCTTACTTTTGTGCTTGAGGAGTGCTTAATAGCTAGATAATAGGCTAATGCACCGAATAGCAAATCTTCCTAGTGAAGAACCTAATGAAAATTTAGCACTGATAGAGCAGCCTGAAGCACCTGTTCTATTCCTTACCTCCGCATCATCCGATATTTCTGGATTGTCCAATGTATTCAAAAAAAATCAAAATCACTATCTGAATAAAAAGATAAGAGCTCTTAAATTATCGTACCTAAATCACAATAGCCAAGTAGACCATTATCTTAGAACAACAGCTAAAAACTCGAAAATTATAATAGTACGTTTTCTTGGTAGCAGATCAGACTGGTCATATGGTTTTGAGCAATTGATTCTTTGGAGTAAAGCAAAAGAAAATAGACATATAATTATATTATCTGGTACAACAGAACAAGAGATTGAATTAAATGGCATTAGTAATATTAGATATCAAGATTCTTTATATTTAGGAGAATTACTTAAGGTTGGAGGTAAAATTAATATTTTAAAGTTTTTAGAATGTATATCATCAATACTTAAACATAATAATTTATATAATATTGATAAGGAAATAGAATTTTCAACTGATCCTTACAAATGGGATTGGAAAAATGATAAAGGTTATAAAATAGGTGTTATTTTTTATTCTTCTATACTAAAATCAGGAGATACATATTTTGCTAGAAAGATTTTAGATATATTTCGTATCAATGGATTATGTCCAAGATCTATATGGGTAAGTTCCTTAAAGAAAAAAAAGGTTCAAGAAAATGTAATTAACATTTTTAAAAAAGAAGGAATTGATTCTATAGCAACAACAACAAGCTTTGCTTCTGTTGATTTTGAAAATGTAAATATAGGAAATCAAATATGGGATCAACTAGATGTTCCTGTTTTCCAAATTCTTATTTCAAATAATAGTCGACAAAGATGGGCTAAATCATCTAGAGGTTTAGATCCGTTAGACTTGTCATTACAAGTTATATTACCTGAGTTAGATGGTCGAATTACAACTAAAATAGGAGCTTTTAAAAAAGTAGAAATGGATAATAAGGAGTTATGCTCTCAAGTTCATAAATTAAATCCAGAATTGAGAAATATTCACTGGATTTCAGAATTAATAAAGTCTTGGATTGTATTACAGAAACTACCTATAGATAAAGTAAAAATAATTATTATCTTATCAAATTATCCTGTTAAAGATGGACGTCTTGGTAATGGGGTTGGCTTAGATACTCCTGCAAGTTTGGTAAATATATTAGATATTCTATATGAAAGTGGCTATAACTTAGGTAATTATAAGAAGTTAAAAGCTGAAAAAGATTTAATAAGGCAAATAATGTTAGCAAGAACAAATTCAACAGAAACCAAAAGAAATGATCCTCTAGATTATTTACCTTTGGAAAAATATTTAAAATACTGGAAGTGTTTACCTAATAAAGCAAGGGCATCTATTGAAACAAAATGGGGACTACCATCTAAAGCAATTGATAAAGAACTAAAAGGTTTTCCGATACATGGAATTAAATTTGGTAATGTAGCAATTTTAATCCAACCATCAAGGGGCTACACAGAAGACAACATTAAGGATATCCATTCTCCTATACTTCCACCTCCTCATAGATATTTAGCACAATATTTTTGGAAAAAGAATATATTTAAATCAAATCTGATGATACATTTAGGAAAGCATGGGACAGTAGAATGGTTGCCAGGAAAAAGTGCTGGGCAAAGTGTAAATTGTTATCCTCAGTCTTTAGTCCCACCATTACCTTATTTATATCCTTTTATTGTAAATGATCCAGGAGAAGGCTCTCAAGCAAAGAGGAGGACTCAATCAGTTATTATCGACCATTTAACTCCACCTATATCTAGAGCCTCATTAACTAAGGATTTGTTAAAAGTTGAAACTTTACTAGATGAATACTATGAATCCGAAACCATTGATTCAAAAAGAAATTTAATTATAAAGGCTAAATTAGATAATCTAATTAAAAATTTGAATTTACTAGATATAATAAATCCAAGTAAATGTATTGATTTAGACAAAGCTAACAACAATGTATATAATAATTTAGATGCATATTTATGCGAATTAAAGGAGAATCAAATAAGAACTGGGCTACATATCTTTGGAAAACAACCGAAGGTTAATCATATTATAGACCTTTCTCTATCTATAGCAGTTTGTCCTTCGTTTCAAAGAGTTGGTATTACACAAGAATTGTCTAGAATTCTAAACATTTCAATAGATCCCTGGAATGATTATGAAGGTGAGATGATTATAAAAAGCGATTTAGATATGCTTTCAACCCTAACAAATTCTTGTTTTAGAGTTAAAGGCGACTATATAAACTGGATTACAAATCAAGCTAATATAATAGTTACTTATCATGTATTAAATATATTAGAAAGTAGTTTACCTATTGATTATAATAAGGATTTAGTACCAGCATTTAAATCACTTCTAGATATTGAATCTCTGTCTGATGTAGTAAATAATCTAAGAATAAAAATAATAGATCCAATTTTAAGTAGTCCTTTTAATGAAATAAGTACTTTAAAAAAAGGTCTACAAGGAATGAGAATTATTAGTGGTCCCTCTGGATCACCTACCAAAGGCAAGCTAGAGGTATTACCTACAGGTAAAAACTTCTATAGTGTTGACATCAGGGGTTTACCTACAGAATCAGCTTGGGATTTAGGGCGACGAAGTACACAGAAAATACTTGAACTTTACATGCTAGAAAATGGATCAGATTTGAGATATATGGCGTTATCAGTTTGGGCTACATCAACCATGAGAAATGGAGGAGAAGATATCTCTCAATTTCTTAGTTTAATAGGTGTTAAACCTATATGGGACGGTAATACTGGCAAATTAATTGATATAGAAGTAATTCCCATTTCAATATTGGGAAGGCCTAGAGTGGATGTAACACTAAGAATATCAGGATTATTTAGAGACGCTTTTCCGCACTTAATTGAGTTAGTAAATAAAGGCTTAAAACTAGTTGGAGCTTTAGATGAACCAGAGGAATTTAATCCTTATGCATTCAGTATTAAAAATGGTTATTCGAAAGGAAGAGTATATGGATGTTCACCAGAAGGCTATGGAACTGGCTTGCAGGAATTAATTAATCTTGGTTGTTGGGAAAATGATGATGAACTAGCTGATTGTTATTTAAATCATAGTAATTGGCTATATGAGAGTTCTGAAGAACCTATAAAAGATACTGCAGGTCTAAAAGATGCATTAAGTAATGTCGATGTAGTTTTACACAATCAGGACAATAGAGAACATGATTTATTAGATTCAGATGACTATTATCAATATCATGGTGGATTAACAATGGCTGTAAATAGATTATCTGGTAAGAATCCTAAAGTATATTTTGCCGATAATTCAAAACATAGTAATCCTAAAGTACATAAATTAGAAAAAGAAATCGACAAAGTAGTAAGAAGTAGATTACTTAACGAAAAATGGATAAAAGGAATGGCTGATCATGGATACAAAGGTGCATTTGAAATGTCAGCTAGTCTAGATTATTTGTTTGCCTACGATGCTACAACTAACTCCGTTCCAAAATGGTGTTATTCATCTATTCTTGAGGCTTGGATAAAGAAAGAAGATACATTAAACTTTTTATTAGATAATAATCCTTGGGCTTTAAGAGATATATCAGAAAGATTTCTAGAGGCATATAACAGAGGAATGTGGAATCCGAATGATGAAGAATTGGATTCTATTAGAAATGTTCTATTAAGATCGGATGAATCTATTGAACAAGGAAAGTACTGACAATTTATCTACCTAGTAAAGAATAACCATGAGAATCTGTACCACAACTCTTAATTAATTTGTATTTAGTTGTTAATTTATCAATTGATTCGCATATAAATTTACTTGGTTTCCAAGTTTTATTAAATTCATAATCATACCAGACTTCTATTCCATCAATACCTAAGTCGAATGCTCTTTCAATAAGAGTAGCAAAATCAATTCTATATCTTGCTGGGTGAGCTAAAATAGAAATACCATTTGAATTATTTATTGCCTTTATAACCTCTTTAGCCTGTAATTGTACTCCTTGAACTGATTCACCTTGTATATAAGGATGCAAATATTCTGAATTTGTATCTATTCCTAACCCTAATATATGAACAAGACATCCATTGAGAATGCAACTAATTTCTATACCAGACCAAAAAACAAGACTTGAATCAACATTATTATATTCTCTCAGCCAATTATTAATTACTGGAATAGCTTTTAATGAATGGTGATCTGTTACAGCTATGTGATGTAATCCTAATTGAACAGCCCTAGAAATTAATTCTTCTGGATCAAGACTTCCATCACTAAAAGTAGTATGACAATGAAAATTAACATCATATGGGCAACTTTCAATTGAGATATTCTTCAGAACCTCTTTAATTGGATGTTGACTTAATAACAAAAGACTATGCCTCTTCTTTCTTTAAGCGCCTATACCTAGCATAAAATTGTATTGACAATGCCATAAATATAACAAGACCAACAATAAGCCATGTTGCTGCATTGGTTGGAAAATTATTTTTAAAAACAACTAACATTACAACAACTACTAAAAGTAATGTTGGTAATTCATTTAGAATTCTTAATTGTCTACCAGTCCAATTAAAGTCTTTAGACTGAATCTTTGACATTATTCTATAGCAATAAAAATGGTATAATAAAAGAAAGCTTACAAACAATAATTTAATCTGCATCCATTTTTCACTTAACCAACTTGGTTGAATTATAAGTAATCCACATGCCATGGAAACTGTTAAAATCATTCCAGGAGTTGTTATAATATTCGCCAGGCGTTTCTCCATCAAAGTATATTGTTTAAAAAAAGCTTCTCGTTGATCAGGAGGATATTCATTAGCTTCAACATGGTAAATAAATAGTCGTACAAGATAGAATAGGCCAGCAAACCAAACAACTACCCCAATTATATGGAGTGATTTAAACCATAAGTAAGCTTCAGGAGGTATAGTCATAATGATTTAATCTTAATTATAAGATAAAATGTAAAAGTAAAATGTCTGTATTTTTTACTATAAAACTTATTCTAATTATCTAATCATAAATTATAAACTCTTATTCTTTATTAAAATAATTCCATATATTTAAAGCTATTTCATTGCCTACTCCTTGAATTTCAGCAATTTCTTCTTGACTTGCAAGTTGTAATGCATTAATAGATTTAAAATGACGTAATAGAACTTTTATTCTTTTAGGGCCTATTCCTGGAATTTCTGTAAGTATGGACCTCTTTAGATTTTTAGATCTTCTATCTCTATGAAAACTTATTGCAAATCTATGAGCTTCATCACGCAATCGTCTTAAAAGTAAAACTCCTTCATCATCCTTTAAATATTCTAATGAATCTCCAATTCCAGGAACAAAAATTTCTTCTCTTTTCTTAGCTAATGAGCATAATCTAACATCACCCTCTAAACCTAACTTTTTCAAAGCTTTTAATGCAGCATTTAACTGTCCTTTCCCTCCATCAATTAAAATCAAATCAGGAAAATCATTAATTAATGAAGGGTCAAATATACTACTTTTATGTTTTCTTATATGAGATAAATCAATTCCTTTTTCTTTATATCTAGAAAAACAGTTAAACCTTCTAGTTATAATTTCCTCAATGGCAAGATAATCATCACTATGTCCAATATGAATTGATTCGTTCTTTATTTTATATTTTCTATAATGATGTTTTGCCGGGATTCCATTAATAAAAACCACCTGAGATCCTACTGCATTTGATCCCTGAATATGACTAATATCATATCCTTCTATTCTTTTTGGTACTCCTTCTAGTTCTAATAAATTAGACAAATCCTCTAAAGCTAATTTATGTTTTTCTATTCCATGGCAGATTGAATTTAATTCAAATTCTGCATTCATCTTAACTAGTTTAACAAGCTTGTTCTTGTGACTTTTCTTTGGGTATACCAATCGAACCTTCCGTCCTCTTAATTCATTTAACCATTCATTAAAAATAAAAGATTTATTTAATTTTTGCTCTATAACAATTTCTCCTGGAATCTCTACAGCTGTCAAATTACTATAGTGTTCTTCCATAACCTTTTGAAGAATTATATCTGAACAATTATTCTTTGTATCTGCTGTATATCCTATTCTTGCTATCAATTTACCAGATCTCATTTGAAATAGTTGAACACACGTAAATGTTTTATTACTAGCAAAAGCTATAACATCTCTATTAATAGATGAGTCCGGATCTATCATCTTCTGAGATTGAGTTAAACTAAATATTGCTTTTATTTGATTTTTTATTTTTAATGCTTTTTCATATTCCATTACTTCTGAATATTTCAGCATTGATTTGTTAAGTTCAGATATTAAGTCATCAGTTCTACCTTCAAATACCATTGCAATTTTATTTATTGTTAACCTATATTTACTAGAATCAATAACTTCTTGGCAGACTCCAGGACATCTACCTATAGAATAATTTAAACAGGTTTTATCTTTATATAATGGTCTAATTCTTTGTCTAACAGGAAAGATCTTTTTAAGTAGATTAATTGTATTCCTTAATGAAGAGACATCTACATATGGACCATAATATCTATCTTTTATATTTCTATTTCTACGCCTTCTTGTGATAAAAATTCTCGGATATTTTTCACTCCACGTGATACAAACATATGGATATTTCTTATCATCTTTTAAGAGAACATTAAAATAGGGTTGGTTTTGTTTAATTAAATTAGATTCTAAAGTTAAAGCCTCTACTTCTGTATCTGTTAGTATAAATTCTATATCATATATTTGTCTAACCATTAATGATATTCTTGGTGATAATTCTGAATTATTTCTAAAATAACTTCTAACCCTAGATCTTAAGTTCTTGGATTTGCCTATATAAAGATAATTGTCATTATTATCCTTCATTAAATAACAGCCAGGCAATTCTGGAATTATGCCTAAAAGTTTATTTAATTTGTTTGAATCAGCTGTTAAAGCTATTGTTTTAACAAGTGAATTCAATTTCTTTTTACCCCCCGTATGTCCAACCCGTAGAAGCTAAATTTAATGACTCTACGTCTTGATTTAATTTTGCATACAAAACTTCTGCAACAAATACTGTGTGATCACCATGTTCAACTGATCCGACAACCTTACATTCAAGACCACCTATTGCATCTTCTAATAAAGGAAGGTCTAATTGTCCAAATGAATAACTAGTTGACTCAAAGCGACCTCCTAGGCCTTTTTGTGGTTTAAAAAAAACTGCTGCAAGATCTTTTTGATCAAAACGCAATACATTTAAACAGAATTTGCTTGTCCGTTTGATGGTTCCATGACTAGATCCTTCTGATCTGACCGCCATTACAACTAAAGGGGGAACAAAGGACCCTTGTGTGACCCAACTTGCTGTAAAGCCGTTGATTTCGTCTCCTTCACGGACAGTACAAATAAACAGTCCATGAGGTATCTTTCTGAGAAGAACCTTTTTAGCTTCTACATCAAGTTCCATAACATTCTAAATTTTTACTAACTTTAGTCATTAATCAAAAAGAAAAACAACCAAAGAATTAAATCATGAAAGTTCTATACCCTGGTAGTTTTGATCCTCTAACATTTGGTCATTTAGACTTAATTCATCGTGCTTCGCAAGTCTTCGGTGATGTAATTATCGCAGTATTAGAAAATCCATACAAAAATTCAACATTTTCAATAAAAAGAAGAATTGAGCAAATAAAAGATTCTACAAGGGATTTATCTAGTATAAACGTAGTCTCTTATAATGGCTTAACAATAGACTGTGCTAGGAAATATAAAGTTGATTTAATATTAAGAGGATTAAGAGCATTAAGCGATTTTGAATATGAACTTCAAATAGCTCATACAAATAGCACATTAGAGAAATCTATAGAAACTATATTTTTAGCTACAGAAGCTAAAAATAGTTTTCTAAGTAGCTCAGTTGTTAAAGAAGTGGCAATGTTTGGGGGTAAGGTAGACCATATGGTACCAGTTGTTATAGCAGAGGATCTTAAAAAATATTATAATAATAAAGAATAGAAGTATTATTTACAAGTACTCTCAGCTGCTACCGCATTAAGTATTTTTG
Source organism: uncultured Prochlorococcus sp. (assembly GCA_902590775.1). GTDB lineage: Bacteria > Cyanobacteriota > Cyanobacteriia > PCC-6307 > Cyanobiaceae > Prochlorococcus_E. Next base: position 49,248 of record CACIYC010000007.1, on the reverse strand, counting down.
TAAAATAAGAACTATCATAATAATTACTATTTCTAATAATACTAATTACCTTATCTCCATTGTTAGTCTTAAGATAACCAGAGACAGCTTTAACTCCTGTCAAAGTTCCAGTCTTACCATAAAATTTATTAATAGTATAAGGAGAGGTATATTGATATTTTAATGTTCCTCTAATACCTATAATCGAAAAAGAATTAATATAAATTTCGCTTAGATAATGATTATTCATATAATTAAGTATATGAACAATAGAATTTGTAGTTGTTTGATTATTCCTAGACAATCCACTCCCATCATGGATGCTTATATCTTCTTTAAGTATACCTTTATTAACAAGCCAAAATGATAATCTTTTTGAAGCAATACTATTATCCCAGGAATTAGCTGCATTTCTAAGTAAAACTTCACTAGTAAAATTATGACTCTCAGAATTGGAAATTCTTAAAAGACTTTTTAATGGTAGTGATTTAAAGGAGTAAATTAATGATCTTTTTTCAAATCTATTAAAGTTATTATGACGTTTATGAATAATTTTTAGATTAATGTTTTGATTTGTTAAAGTTTCAGATAATAAATATTTAAAGTTTTCTAATGGATTATAAAGTGAAGAGATATATGAATTACTATTTAATGGTAACCTAGTTATAGGAGCTCCATAAGAATATAAAATATCATTTTTAGACCATGAAATAGGCCACCAAAAGTGTTTATCTTCTTCATATAAAAAAATCAAAGGACTACTAATTGTATAAAATGGATTTTGTTTAATTTTTGAAGTCAAAATAATAATATTCTTATAATTAAAGTCAGGATCTCCATTTCCTTTAATCTCATAATGACCTTTACTATTCTTATATAGATCAGTAGTTAAAAAATAATTAGCTCCTAATTTATCTAGAGCATATGCTGTCGTATATATCTTCTGATTGGAAGCAGGTATTCTTTTTATATCACCATTAATATCTGTAATTAACTCCTCTTTAGAATTTAATATAGAAATACTCCAGTTAGATTTATGAGGAGAAATAATAGCAATGAGTTCTTCTTGTAGAGGCTTACATAAATTTCTTTTCCTTGTTTTAGTACTTACTCTAAACAATTTATCAATAGAAGAATAAATATTATTTGTTAAATTTAATGATAATATTTTATTTGCATTTAAAACAATTAAACTTAAAGATAATAGCAAAAATATAATGTATGTATTTTTATAGATATATTTATACATGAACTCAATCAAATACTTTATCTAATTCTTCTTTATCGGGTTTTTGTTGATAGCTTTTGTGTAATCTATTGCCGTCAGAATATAACTTAAAAAGTAACCATTGATTATTAAAGATATATAACAGTGCTCCTTTAGGGAATGGTTCTAACCAATAGATATTTTTCCATTGTTTGATAAACTTAATTCTACGTTCCCTTGCAACTAGGCCTATACCAATTGTTGTTTCTTCCAACTTTCCATTAAACATTATGATTTTATTATTTGTAGTCTGAGTTAACTCCTCAAATTCATCATAATCATAAGGTTGAGGAGAAACAGCTATTATTGTTTTAGAAGATTCAATATTATTGCTTAATATCAATTCCTTAAAAGTAAATATTATGTCTTTAAATTTCGGATAATCTCTTTTGCACAATGCTGAACTTCCATAATCTGAAAAAGCTATTATAAATGAATTACTATCTGTGCTTATCTTTTCTAGAATCCGAAATAAAGAATCGTTTATTTTAAATCCTTCAAATTTTAAATTAATAGTATTGTATAAGTTATTATTAATCCTTGAGGATTCATTTATTGCAATTTGAATTTGAATTTCACATTCAAATAAATCCTTTGGCAACCTAGAATTGAGATTATTACTTTTCATTATGACTGATTCTCCGCGACAATATTAATAGTATTATATATTCTATTACACAAATAGTTTATATCTAGGTCAAACAACCAGTTCCCAAGTGACAGCCTTAAATTTGATTTAGAGTATTTTGAGGGTATTCCAATTGCTTTAAGTGTATTGCTTTCTCTTTTTAAATGAGAGGAACAGGCTGTTCCACTGCTTGCGTAAATTCCGTTTTTAGATAATTCTAAAACTAATTTATGACTTGAAATTGGATGTCCATTTTTAGTTATTAGTAGAGATATGTGATTAGGTAAACGATTATAAGGATGGCCAATAAGAGACAACCCTGGTAATTCAAGTAGTTTTAACCTTAAGTAATTAGTTAGTTTAGTTGTATATGTATCTGCAAAATCAAACTTCTCTAAGTCTATTCGAGTTTTAATATCGATCGAATTTAATGCAACTGACATTCCGTGAATTAATGGTACAGGTTGTGTACCTGCACGTATACCATTTTCATGAAGAATATCTGATTTATTATCCTTTAAATAAGCTAAATAATTTTTATCTAATATAAGAAATCCAACTCCTTTTGGACCTCTAAATTTATGCGCTGATGCTGATAATGAAGAAACTTTTAATTGTTCAAAGTCTATAAGTCCTTGCGAAATAATTTGAGTAGCATCTGTATGAAAATATATTCCTCTTTTTTTACATTCTATAGCTATTTTTTTTATAGGTTGAGTAGTTCCGATTTCGCTTTGAGCGGAAATTATAGAAAGAATCTTAGTTGGTTCTGATAACATTTCATCTATATAAGTTAAATCTATAGTTCCATAATTATCTACAGGCCAATATTTAACTTGCCAGCCATTTCTTTTCAAGGAATTAGCTGCGTAAATAACAGCAGGATGCTCTACTGAACTAATTACAATTCTAGATGGTTTATATAATAAAGATATATTTCTAATTGCTATATTTATAGATTCAGTAGCTCCTGATGTAAATATAATTTGCTCTGCTAAAACATTAAACTTCTCAGCAATAGAAAATCTACTTCTTTCTAGAAGTTCTGCGGATTTTAAACCTATATTATGTATACTTGATGGATTACCCCAGATAGCTTTTTGAACATAGCTTATTTGGTCAATAACATTATTAAGAGGAGGGCTAGTCGCTGAGGCATCAAGATAAATTTCAGTATGATTTGAATTCATAATAGCATTAATTATATATTAAAAACTCCAGAGAAGACATAATCTGCTGGGCCACTCATATATATTGGACCAGATTTATTTGGCCATTTAATCTGTAAATCACCTCCAGGTAATAATATTTTTGCACTCTCATTGCATAAATTTAATTTAGTGCTAATAGCAAGAGTTGCGCAGGCTCCTGTTCCACATGCTAATGTTTTCCCTGCTCCCCTTTCCCAAACTTTAAGGATTAATAGGTCCTTCTCTACAATTTGAACAAAATGAACATTAGTTTTGTTGGGAAACCTTTTATCTGTTTCAATTAGACTACCCCATTCATCTAATGAAATGCCATCTAAAGAATCTAAGTATACAATAGCATGAGGATTTCCCATGCCAGCTGCATACATTTTATAAGCTTTATTATCTAAAATAATTCTTCCATATGGAACATCTAATTCAAATAAACTGAAAGTAGTAGGAATATATTTAGGTTCAAAAATAGGAAGACCCATATTAATTTCAATATCATTATTTGATTTAATATTAGCTCTAATTTCTCCTGCAAGAGTTTCAATTACTAATTGATCATCATTAACTAAATTAGTATAATCACTTAGATACTTAACAAAACAACGGATACCATTTCCACACATTTCAGGTGTAGAGCCATCTGGATTGATAATATGCATTTTAGCTATATATTTATTCTTACTTGGTAAAACTAAAAGTATTCCATCTGCTCCAATCCCATAGTTTCTATTACATATACGTTTTATTTCATTTATATCAGTAAATTTATCATTCAAGTTATTTGAATAATTAAGAAGATCAATAATAATAAAATCGTTACCAGTCCCTTGATATTTCTTAAAATTTATGGCTTCCATGGCAATTGCCTATTAATTCATTAGGACTTAACAATATATTCTATTACAAAAAATATATATAAAAGTAATTTTAGTTCACCTATAAGATTATTATTTAGAAATTACAGTATTTCGAAGGTTAAGATAAGTGGATACAGCAATTCCATTTGAAGATTCATCAGATAACAATGTCCCTAGCTATACCCCCCAATTAATAGAGGAGAAATGGCAGAAGGAATGGCAAAGAACATTGCTTTATAAGACTCAAGAACCAAAAAAAGATCAAAAGAAATTCTATGCGTTGTCCATGTTTCCTTATCCATCAGGAAACCTACATATGGGACATGTAAGAAATTATGTAATTACAGATGTTATAGCTAGGTATCGAAGAATGGCTGGATATGCTGTTCTTCATCCAATGGGATGGGACGCTTTTGGATTACCAGCTGAAAATGCTGCTATAGATAGAGGTATCGAAGCAGAAATTTGGACAAATCAGAATATAGAACAAATGAAAAATCAATTAATGAGGCTTGGTTTGTCAATAGATTGGGAAAAAGAAATAAGAACATGCCATGAAGATTATTATAAGTGGACGCAGTATATTTTTTTAAAACTTCTTGAATCTAACCTTGCTTATCAAAAATTAGCAACAGTGAATTGGGACCCAATAGATAAAACAGTTTTAGCAAACGAGCAAGTAGATGCTAATGGAAGATCATGGAGATCAGGCGCTAAGGTCGAAAAGAAAAAGCTAAAGCAATGGTTCCTAAAGATTACAGATTATGCAGAACAGTTATTAAAAGATCTAGACGAATTAGATGGTTGGCCACAAAATGTTAAAACAATGCAGGAAAATTGGATAGGTAAATCAATAGGCTCAGAAATAACTTTTTCGATAAAAGATAATTCAAGTATAAAAATTAAAGTATTTACAACAAGGGCAGATACATTAAGTGGAGCAAACTATCTATGTTTGGCTCCTGATAATCCTTTAGTGGATCAATTGGTAATAAGTTCAAAGAGAAACGACTTAGAAAAATTTAGGAAAAAAATAAATTTATTAAGTGATCAAGATAGAACATCTGAAGGAAAAACAAAAAATGGAATGCATCTTGGGACCTATGCAATAAATCCATTAAATAAAAAGATTATTCCAATTTGGATAGCTGATTATGTACTTTCATCTTACGCTACAGGTTCAGTTATGGGGGTACCAGCTCATGATGAGAGAGATTATGAATTTGCAAAGAAATATTCTTTACCAATTACATATGTAATAAAGCCAAAAGACAATGAAGATATAGAAAACAGTAATGCCGCATTTACATCAAAAGGAATATTAATTAATTCAGGCAAACTTAATGGAATCGATTCAGAAAGAGCAAAGGAAGAAATAATTTCTATTGGTATTCAAAATAACTGGGCAGAAGAAAAAGTAAGTTACAAACTTAGGGATTGGCTAATCTCAAGACAACGATATTGGGGATGTCCAATACCTGTTGTAAATTGCGAAAATTGTGGAGTTGTTCCTTTACCAATAGAATCACTTCCAGTCAATTTAAGCAAGCCAAGCCAAAATAAAAGGAATGAAACAATTAATTTAAATGAAAAATGTCCAAAATGTTCTCTTAATGCAATTAAAGAAACTGATACGATGGATACATTTATGTGTTCTTCATGGTATTTTCTAAGATATATAGATTCTAAAAATAAGGAGCTACCTTTTAGAAATGATATAGTCAATAAATGGCTTCCTGTAGATCAGTATGTAGGCGGTATAGAGCATGCAATACTTCATTTACTTTATTCTAGATTTTTAGTAAAAGCATTAAAAACTAATAATCTTTTAGAAATTAATGAGCCATTTAAAAAGTTATTAACTCAAGGTATGGTTCAAGGAGTTACATATAGAAATCCAAATACCCTTAATTACATACCAACAGGTAAAATTAAAGATATTGATGATCCTAGAGACCCAGAAAATGGAGATAAACTAGAAGTAATATTTGAGAAAATGTCAAAATCTAAATATAATGGAGTTGATCCATCTCACGTGATAGAGAAATTTGGTACTGATACAGCGAGGATGTTTATTTTATTTAAAGCTCCTCCTGAAAAAGATTTAGAATGGGATGAGTCTGATGTAGACGGACAATTTAGATTCCTAAATAGATTATGGCGTCTAATAATAGACATTAAATTTACATATTCAATTAATGAATCAACAAGAGACAACATTTTAGTTCCAGATAATCTCAATGAAAATGAAAAAAAAGTTAGGAAGATACTACATAAAACTATAAAAGAAGTAACTAATGACCTGCATTTAAATTCTCAATTTAATACAGCAATATCAGAGCTAATGATACTTTATAATACATTAAATGAAAATATTAAAAGCTGCAGGGAACTAATTATAAATGAATCTATAACCAACTTAATATTATTAATTGCACCGTTTGCTCCACACATAGCAGAAGAATTTTGGTTATTAATAAATGGTCAGGGTAGTGTCCATTCTCAAAATTGGCCTTCATATGATAAATCAGCTTTAATTGAAGAGAATTACAAGTTAGTAATTCAGATAAATGGGAAAGTTAGAGGGCATATTTTAGTAGAGACTAATGAAAATTTGGATGTTCTAGAGAAAAAGGCTTTAGAAAGTGAGATAGCAAAAAAATGGCTTCAAAATGGTAAGGCTAAAAGAGTAATTGTTATAAAAGGAAAGCTTGTAAATATTGTAATTTAATTAGATTTATATATTTTCAACGATCTGGGATTAGACCAATCTCCTTTTACTATTATGGATTTGTTATTAGAGGAAAGATGTCTTAAAACTATAAAGATAGATTCTTCTGTTGAATGTGGAATTTTTTTCTTAATAAATGATATACTAGATTCATAATTATTGTCTACAATTTCTTCAATATTAGATTGTAGTTTTAATATATTAGAAGCAGCTTTTTTCCCTGCCTCTACTCCTGGCTGATGATAAGCATTTATGTCAATTAACTCAGCATATAATCCTACTGCACGCTCAAAAAGGGCTATTAATGAACCTAATGTATAACTACTAAATTCATTAATAGTTATAGTAATACTTTGACGATCATTTTCTGATAAAGCTAATTTTGTACCTTGGAGAAAACCAGACAAATAATCACCGGGATTCTTTTTATTAATTCTTGGAACTTTTTCATTATCTTTCAGAATTTCAATAAAAGTTACAAAGAAATTATCTATCCCATCTCTTAATTGTTGAACATAAGCATGTTGATCTGTAGAACCTTTATTTCCATACACTGCTATTCCTTGGTTTACTTCTATACCTTTTCTATTTAACTGTTTACCTAAAGATTCCATAACTAATTGCTGAAGATACTTACTAAAAACTTCTAATCGATCTTGATAGGGTAAAACAACCATATCTCGATGACCTTTTCCATTTCCTGCGTAAAACCAAGATGAAGCTAACAATGCAGCGGGATTTTTATAGATATCTAATATTCTTGTTATTTGGTCCATCTTTCTTGCTCCTTCTAAAAAATTATTAATGTCCTCTCCTATTAGAACTAAAGGCAATAACCCTACAGCTCCAGTTATACTAGTGCGACCTCCTACCCAATCAGGGAGATCAAATCTTTTGAGCCATTTTTCCTGACAAGCTTTTTTATCAAGTAAACTATCAGACATTGTTATAGCTACTGCTCTAGAAGACCAATCAACCCCATGTTGGCATATGAAATTACGGGTCTGATCCATAGCGATTTGAGGTTCAGGTGTACCACCAGACTTGCTAACTACAACAAATAATGTTGTATTAAGTTTATTCTTTAATGAATATAATTTTTGATAAATACCATTTGGATCTACATTGTCTAAGAAAGTGAAGTTCAGACCTAATTGAGAACATTGAAGAGAATTAACTAACAACAAAGGACCTAAGCCACTTCCACCAATTCCTATCCAAAGAACATCTGTAAATACCTCTCCATTATCATTTTTCAAAACTCCATTGATAATATCCTTTCCAAAAGCCTCTATATCAGATATTGAATTAGATATAGATTGAGAGATATCTTGAGAAGGAGCGATATCTGGATTTCTAAGCCAATAATGACCTACTTGTCTACCTTCGTCTTGATTTGAAATAGCACCTTCTTCTAGTTGACCCATCGCTTTAAAAGCACTTTTAAAAGGAACTTCTAAGTCACCAAGCTCCTTTGATGAAATGCTCATTCGACTGATATCTAGCCAAAGACCTATTTGTTCATCAAAAAAAAGAAGGTCACAAAAACGTTTCCACTGATCATTCTCAATATCTTTAATGGAGGCTGATGAGCTCATATCTTACAAAAAGCCTACGTAGAATCTATTGGTAATACTAGTATGAATCATTTGCATTGAAAAACTATACATTATCTAAAAAACAAATTAAATGGTTAAGAATCAATATTTGATATAATATAAATATTAATTTATAATCTAGCAATTTTTTAGCATATATTATATTATGTTTAATAAAAATTCTGAAGGACTTATATCTCCATATTTGAAAGACTTTCCAAGATTTGATCCAAAAATAAAACTTGCTATTTTAGCATCTGGAAAAGGTACTAACTTTGAATCAATAGCTATAGATATAGAACGTTCTAAATTAGATGCAGAAATCATTTGTTTAATAGTAAATTCACATAATTGTGAAGCAATCGAAAGAGCAACAAAACTTTCGATTCCTTATTATGTTTTAAACCATAAAGATTTCGAAAGCAGAGAAGATCTTGATAAAGCAATTATCAAGATATGTAGAATTAATTATATTGAAGCTATAGTTATGGTTGGTTGGATGAGAATTGTTACTAATATTCTAATAAAAGAATTTAAAGGTAGAATAGTAAATTTACATCCTTCTTTATTGCCTAGCTTTAAAGGTAATAAAGCAATTAGACAAGCTATAACAAATAAAGTAAAAATAACAGGTTGTACTGTTCATATTGTAGAAGAAGATATTGATTCTGGCGAAATTATAATTCAATCTGCAATTCATGTAGATGATTCTGATAATGAAATGACACTACATTCTAAGATTCAAAAACAAGAGCATAAGATAATAAGCATGGGAATAGCATTAGCTGCAATGAAATGGAGAAGAAATAATTAGATTATGGGTAGAAAGTATCTAATGGCAAACCTATACACTCATCAATTCCAGCCATTAAATTAAGACTCTGAATAGCTTGACCTGCTTGGCCTTTAATTAAATTATCTATTGCAGATAATATGATTAAGCGTCCATTTCTTTGATCGACCTGGACACTAATTAAAGCTCTATTAGTAAATCTAACCCATTTAGTATGTGGATATATTCCGACAGGAAGTATATCTACAGTTTTATTTAAACGATAAAATGTTTCTAGTACTGTTTTACAATCCTCTGCAGTAAGTCCTGGATCTCTTAATCGAGCATAAGTTGTACTAAGAATTCCTCTTACCATAGGTACCAGATGAGGGGTAAATTGAAGTTCAATCTCTATTCCTGAAATAGCACTTAACTCTTGTTCTATTTCTGAAGTATGACGGTGACCAACAACTTTATATGATGATATTGATTCAGATGCTTCTGCTAATAATAAATGTTCTTTTGGATTTCTACCACCACCAGATGTTCCTGATTTTGAATCAATAATAATGCCATCTGTCTCTACAAGACCTTGTTTTAAAAAAGGATATAAAGGTAGTAATGCTGAGGTTGGGAAACAACCTGGAGATGCAACAATATCAGCCTTTGAAATATAAGCAGCATTAAATTCAGGTATTCCATAAATAGCCTTCTTACATAGATTGTAATCATTTCTTCTAATATCTTTAGATTCAGATGAATAAACTTTTTTCCATTGATCCAAAGAACGATATCTATAATCAGCTGATAGGTCTACTATTCTTAAATTATTTTCAAGTAGTTGAGGAGTTAATTGTGATGAAAGGCCATTGGGAAGACTAAGAATTACAAAATCACAGTTATCAGAAATTTTTATTGGATCGACTTTTTCTATTACTGGGTCGTTATCTAAAGGGATAAATGGACATAATTCATTCCAATTCCTTGAAGCAGTCTTTGAGCCTCCCAAAAAAGAGATCTCAAAAAATGGGTGATCCTTTAATAACTTAATAATTTGGATACCTCCATAGCCTGAGGCCCCTATCACTGCGACACGCTTTGGATTATTATTTAAGGAGTTCATAAACAAATAATATACATTCTCATAAATGCTAAGAACTTAAACAAGAGTTCTATAACAACAATATTCTCAAATTTTAAAGAGGTATCACTTGAAAGCAAAAGAACCAATAAATATTGTTTTTGATCATATAGCAGATGCATTGGCTGCTATAAGAAATGGAGAATGTATTGTTGTAGTAGATGACGAAAGCAGGGAAAACGAAGGAGATTTAATATGTGCAGCCCAGTTTGCTACTCCACAGCAAATTAACTTTATGGCAACAGAGGCCAGAGGATTAATTTGTCTCGCAATGGATGGTGAACGTTTAGACCAACTTGATCTTCCCTTAATGGTTGACCGAAATACCGATTCCAACCAAACAGCTTTTACTGTGAGTATTGATGCAGGTCCAGAATATGGAGTATCTACAGGTATTTCAGCTGAAGACAGAGCGAGAACAATACAAGTAGCTATTAACCCTAATGCAAAACCCGAAAATTTAAGGAGACCTGGTCATGTATTTCCTCTAAGAGCTAACAAGGGCGGTGTTTTAAAAAGAGCAGGCCATACAGAGGCAGCGGTAGATCTTTCTTTGTTATCAGGATTATCAGCAGCGGGAGTAATTTGCGAAATACAAAATTCAGATGGCTCTATGGCAAGACTGCCAGAGTTGAAAAATTACGCTAAAAGATGGGGACTTAAGATTATAAGCATTGCCGATTTAATTAGATATAGATTAGAAAATGAAAGATTTGTTTATAGAAAAGCCTCTACAAGATTACCAAGTATTTTTGGGAATTTTGAGGCAATTGGATATATTAATGAATTGGATGGAACAGAACATGTAGCAATAGTCAAAGGGAAAATAGATGAACTAAAAGAGCCAGTACTCGTTAGGATGCATTCTGAATGTTTAACAGGAGATGCTTTTGGCTCATTAAGATGTGATTGCAGACCACAACTTGAGGCTGCTTTGTCTAGGATTTCTTCAGAAGGAGAAGGAATAGTAGTTTATCTCAGACAAGAAGGTCGTGGAATAGGCTTAATTAATAAATTAAAAGCCTATAGTCTTCAAGATGGAGGTCTAGATACTGTTGAAGCAAATGAAAGACTTGGCTTTCCAGCCGATCTTAGAAATTATGGTGTAGGAGCTCAAATTCTTACAGATTTAGGAATTAATAGACTAAGATTATTAACTAATAATCCAAGAAAAATTGCAGGTTTAGGAGGATATGGTTTACAAGTAGTATCTCGGGAACCTTTAGTAATTTCTCCCACTGATTATAATATTGACTATTTAAATATTAAACGTAAGAAACTTGGACATTTCTTTGATGAAAATCAGATAAGTGAATCTGGAAAGTATTATTATATGTACTGGGATGGTTCAGCTTCAGCACAAATGCTATCTATTTTTAAAAGTCATGGAGAACAAATAGCTAAGGAACATGGAATAGAAATTAATCCTATTAATTCATCTAGACTATTAGCCATCTGGGAAAGACCACAGTTTGTATGGAGACTAATAAATTGTAATGAACTGAGCTCAATTTCTATACTTCTGCAAACAATTAGCAAATGGGAAGGAACAAAAAGACTTGGAATCTTTATATCATCAAAAGAAGAGCAAGCAATTCATCCATCACTTAACCTTAAAACAAAATACGCATCTTTATTTGAATTAAGACAAGGTATTTGCAATATAATAAATGATATAGATATAAAAGAAAATCCAGTAGTTATAACATGGAAATAATGAATATAAAATTAATTAATAATACTAATTTTTTTAATCTCAGAGCCATTTTTTAATTTTAATACAACCTCTATGTCACCTGTACGGCCAAAAACAGTATGGACTCCATCTAAATGGGGTTGAGCCTCATGAACTATGAAAAATTGACTTCCCCCGGTGTTTTTCCCCGCATGAGCCATGGAGACTGAACCCGGTAAATGTTTGTTATCATTAATTTCACAATCAATCTTGTAACCAGGGCCTCCTGTTCCAGCCATTCCTGAAGAGCCTTTTCTGCTATTAGGACATCCTCCTTGGGCCATAAAACCTTGAATAACTCTGTGGAAAGACAAACCATCGTAAAATCCTTCTTTTGAAAGCTTTACAAAATTTGCAACTGTATTAGGCGCTTCAGTCTCAAATAAATCAATGGTTATTTGACCCATATCCGTTTCCATTAGTGCTTTCATTTTCTTTAGGGCTTTAATATATATTTATTAATATAGCCAATATTATAGAAAATATCGCAAAATTTAGAATAGTTCCGAGATATCTAAATTTAAATCAATCAAGCTAGTCCTTAAATTACCATTATTTTTCGATAACAAGTCCAATGAATCTTTGAGGGTTAATCCAGATAATTTCATCAAACAAGCTAACTTAACAGAACCTCTTGACTTATCTAATAAACTAAGAGCTTCAAGTCTATCAATATCAAGTATATCTGTCATTATTCTAATTGACCTATCTAATAATTTACAGTTTTTAATTGAAAGATCTATCATTTTATTTCCAAAAACTTTACCTAACTTAATCATAATTCCTGTAGAAAGTATATTTAAAACCATTTTAGTTGCTGTTCCTGCTTTCAACCTAGTTGAACCTGTTATAATTTCCGGACCTGTTATAAGCCTAATTACAATATCACTTTCTATAAAAACTTCATTTTCTGGAACACATGTTATAGCTATATTTAAGGCCCCTATTTCTTTTGAATAATTCAATGCTGATAAGACAAAAGGGGTTGTTCCTCCTGCAGATATTCCAATTAGGCAATCATTAGAATTAAAGTTTCTCTTCTTTAACTCTTCTACTGAAATACATTTGTTATCTTCTGCATCTTCAGAGCTATTAATCATAGATTTATATCCTCCAGCAATAATTGCTTGTACTAACTCAGGAGATGTACAAAAAGTTGGCGGACATTCAGCAGCATCTAAAACCGCCAACCTTCCAGAAGTACCTGCTCCTACATAAAAAATCCTTCCATTGTTTAATATTCTTTTATAAATTAGATCAATGCTCTGAACTATTTCTTTCTTTGCATTGCTAACTGCATCCTGAGGTCTTTTATCTTCTTCAAGAAAAATATCAACTAAGTTATCTGTACTGACTATATCAATATTCTTACTTCTGGGATTATCTTTTTCAGTTAACAAATTAAACCTATTAATAGTATTAATATTATCTCGCTTTTTATTATACATGTTAAAGAAGATTTTCTAAGTTCTTTTTTATAGAATCTATCTCATTTTTTTCTAAAATATCTTCTTCGTTTAAATTGGCTATATTTTGATTATTTTCATTCGAATTATTAATGTTCCTTTCTGGTGGTGCTAAAAGAAATCTTTCTTCTGCTGTTTTGGGTATAAATCCTTTCTCAATAAAACGAGCTTCATATCCGGCATCTTTACAAAATAAGCTAATTTCTTCTTGATCAATTTTTTCTACTGAAGGAACAGGGAAATCTTGGGCCTCAAGCAGCCCACAATACCTTTGGGCATCATCCTGATCTTCAAACATAAGAACAATAGTTTTACCATTTAAATCAATTGAATGAATCCCTTCCTCTTCTTTTCCAAGTTGATATAGCAAGACGTGAATAATCATAATATTAGGGTTTTTGTATTTTTATATTAAATATATCTCTAGACATTTTCATTAAGGGATAGCTCTTGAAGCCTACTATATAATGCAAGTTCAGAATCTGATAAGTCTTCAGGTAATACTAAAATAATTTCAACTATTTGATCTCCGCAAATATCATTATATTTTAATCCCCGTTCTCTTAATCTTAATAATCTACCTGATGAAGATTTTGGAGGCACTTGCAGAACAACTGGACCATCAAGTGTAGGTACCTCTACTCCGCAACCAAAAAGGGCATCATGAGGAAATAGTTCCAGCCTATAAAGAACTCTTAGACCATCAATTCTCAACCCTTCTTCTGTTTCCACTCTAATTTGAATAAAATGATCTTTTCCACCTACTACTACTCCTTGAAGTCTTAATCTCCAACCATCTCCAGCAAAAGGAGGTGTATTAAATTCAACTATGGTTCCATTATTTATTTCCATTTCAATTGTTGATCCATTTAAAGCTTCAAGTGGAGATAGAAAAACAACTGTTTCTACATCTTCAACATGTTTTATTGGAGGTGGCTTAGGCGGAGATGTTGTTGGCTTATAATCATTTGCATAGACATTTTCATTAAGATCATAGTCATCAGAGTAGTCAATATCTTCTTCCTCTAATTCGTTTGTTTCATTAATATCTTCATCGTCTATATGTAGACCAAGAACTAATTCTAAATATTCCTTATAAGAAGGGAAGCCAGAAGAAAATAATTCTGATGATTCTGAAGAAATAGAAGTTTCCCAATTTGATCTCTTAATAGGGTCACTTAGGACTACATAGGCTTCATTTACTAACTTAAAACGGTCTTCTGCATTAGAATCATTTACATTTAAATCTGGATGCCATCTTCTTGCCTCTGTTCTAAACGCTGCCTTAATTTGTTTTAAATTACTACCTGGTAAAATTCCTAAAATGGACCAGTAGTCAGGTTTAGTTGTAGAAGTCATTGTCCCATCTATCTAAATCTCTTGATTGATAATCTCTATCTCTCCTCTCTTGGTTAGGATTATAATCCCATGGATCATCATCCCAATAATCATCTGAAAATAATTCGTCTTTTAATGAGCCAAATGTATTTTTTATACCTTGAATAGGATTACTTTCTGAACGTCTACCCGCTGATATTCTCCGATTAAGTCCAAACAATGCTTCTTGAAGAGAAGAAACAGCCAAATCTAATTCAGCTAAATCGTTATTATCCAAAAATTCTTGTACATCTCTAAGAGCAACTTCAACAGATCTCTGCTGTCTTTCAGCTGCATAAGGTCCGAATTCCAGGGATATATCTCTTAATCTGCGCTCAGCTTGAGCAACAAGGGTTAAAGCATTGTTCCTTTGATCAATAGAAGCCCGTTTCTTTCTATCTAAATCTGCCTTCTCTCTAGCCTCATTTATTAATTTACTGACCTCATTTTCATTTAAATTTGAACCACCATTGATACTTACAGATTGTTTACGACCAGTAGTTCTATCTGTTGCACTGACTTGCAACAAACCATTTGCATCTATATCGAATGCAACTTGAACTTGTGGGACCCCTCTTGGTGCAGGGGGAATACCTGAAAGTCTAAACTTACCTAATGATTTGTTGTCATTTGCTAATTGACGTTCTCCTTGCCATACATTTATTTCAACAGAAGATTGATTAGCTTCTGAAGTACTAAAAACATCTGCCTGCCTAACAGGAATTGGAGTATTTCTAGGAATCAATACTTTCATCAACCCCCCAACTGTCTCTAACCCTAAAGATAAAGGGGTGACATCATTTAACAAAAGATCTCTTAATTCTCCAGAAATTATTCCTGCCTGTACAGCTGCTCCAACAGCTACAACCTCATCAGGATTTACTGTCTGGGATGGAGTTATGGGGACTATTGTTCGAATTAACTGCTGCACCATTGGCATCCTTGTACTGCCACCAACAAGAACAACATCATTAATATCCTCTGCTGTCCAACCTGAATCACTTAAAGCAATCTCAACTGGCTTAGACAAACGATCTATTAAATCCCTACATAAGAATTCAAATTTTTTCCTATCTAATTTTGTTTCTATGTGAAGAGGGCCATTAGATCCTGTAGCAATAAAAGGTAAAGAAATTGGAGTTATATTCAAACCTGATAATTCCTGTTTAGCTTTTTCTGCAGCCTCCGATAAACGTTGCAAAGACTGTCTATCTCTTCTTAAATCAATTTCGTATTGCTTGTAAAAATCATCTGCTAACCATTCAACAATCTTTTGATCAAAATCATTACCACCTAATTGAGTATCTCCTGATGTTGCTTTTACGTCAAAAACACCATTAGAAATTCGTAAAAGGGAAATATCAAATGTTCCACCACCAAGATCAAAAACTAACACTCTTGAAGAAGAACTCTTATCAAAGCCATAGGCAAGTGCAGCGGCTGTTGGTTCGTTCAAAATTCGTTCAACTTTTATACCTGCTAATAAAGCAGCATCTCGTGTTGCTTGACGCTGAGAATCATTAAAATATGCAGGAACAGTTACTACTGCAGAATCAATAGACTCCTCAAGATATTTTTCTGCATCATCAATCAACTTTCTAATAATTGATCCAGTTAACTCTTCGGGTGCATATTCACGTTCAGTTATAGGGCAAGTAACTCTTACACATTCCTGCTCATTAGCTCTTACAGTGTATGCAACATTAAGACTGTTCTCATTAAGTTCGTTCCAAGTCCTTCCAATAAACCTTTTTAAATTAGAAAATGTATTTTTTGGATTCAGTACAAGCTGCCTTCTTGCTTGTTGACCAACCAGCAATTCTGAATCTTTGCTATACCCTATAACTGAAGGGGTAGTCCTTGAGCCTTCTGCATTTGCTATTACAAAAGGACGACCAGCTTCTAAAACTCCTATTACGGAGTTTGTGGTACCTAAATCAATTCCAACAATCCTGCCCATAGCAGTTCTTATATGTTGCTTACAGTAACTGAGATAGTTTATTTAACCAATCCCATTATTAGTAAAGCAAATTGAAATAACCAGACATTAAAAGTATTTCAGTGAAAAAATCAATAAATAATTAATATTTACAGCTTTCACTCATATGGAGCTAACCAACCTTTAACAATATTCAATCTGAGAATGCTGATTTTATAAAAAATAATAAGCTAAGTTATAGAAAATAATGATTCCTAGCGAAATTTAAAGTTTCTCATGAATTAAAGCCAAACATATCTAATTTAAAATTTTGTGATTAAATATACTTAACTTACAGAAGGATGTAATAAATGAGTAGGGAAACAACCACTTACAAGAGAATTATAATTATTCTTATTATATTAAATTTATATACTAATCCTAAAAAAATACAACTAAATCAATATTATTAAATTTAAGTTTAAAAGAAGAAAAATATAAATATGAAGAATTATACATTAACGGAGAGAGAGGGATTCGAACCCTCGATAGAGTTGCCCCTATACAGCATTTCCAGTGCTGCGCCATCGACCACTCGGCCACCTCTCCTTGAACTTGTAAAAAGATCCAAATAAATCTAGCAGGAAAAAGAAACATAAAAATATAAGATTATGAGAAGACAACTCTTCTATCTTGAAATTCAATGGTTAGACTAATTTGTGAAGAAGCAAAAATACATTCAGCTATTTCCATCAAAGAGATAGAGCAATTATTAGATATTGCTAAAAAAGCTGCTTTATCAGGCGGAGACATACTTATGAAGTATTACTGCAAAATTCACACTATAAACAACAAATCAAATGAAGGTGATCTGGTCACAAATGCTGATCTAGAAGCAGAACAAATAATTGTTTCGTTTTTACAAAACAAAACACCAGAAATTGGTATCTACGCTGAAGAAGGAGGAATATCAGGACCCAAAAGCGATTTGGTCTGGTGCATTGATCCTTTAGATGGAACAACTAATTATGCTCATGGGTATCCCTTCTTCGCATGTTCTATTGGCTTAACGTGGAAAGATATGCCTTTATTAGGAGCTATTTCTATTCCTTTTTTCCAGGAAATGTACTGGGCTGCTCCAGGCATAGGATCTTTTTGCAATAAAACCAAGAATAAAGTATCGAATTCGAAGAACCTTAAAGAATCATTATTAGTTACAGGCTTTTCATATGATAGGCATACAAGATCAGACAATAATTATGCAGAATTTTGCTGGCTAACTCATAGAACTAGAGGTGTAAGAAGGGCTGGTGCAGCAGCTGTAGACATGGCATTCGTAGCAAATGGGAGAGTCGATGGATACTGGGAAAGAGGCTTATCAGCATGGGATATTGCTGCAGGCATTCCCATTGTGGAATTAGCTGGAGGTTTAGTTAGTGATTATAAAAATAGTTTTTTTAGTCTCAGAACAGGTAGAATTTTGGCCACAAATCCATTTATTCAAAAAGAACTAATTTCAGTTCTTAAGAAAGTTAAGCCTCTAGATAAAAACTCTTTTGGTGGATAACATTCAATGCTAAAAAAAACAAAAAACTAAAATGACTTTACAAAAATCATTTGGGACGAAAGATCTAAATCTTAAAGATGTTCAATTAAACCAACTTATTAATAATAAGCTATCTAATTTATACAAAATGTGGGGTTATGAGGAAATCACACCTCCAAAAGTTGAAAGACTAGAAACGTTGATGGCAGGAGGAAGTATATCAACTAATGATATCGTCAAATTAGTTGCAGATGAGCCATTTGGATTGAGACCAGAAATGACTGCTTCAATAGCCAGAGCATCAACTACAAGACTTGCTCATAAAAAGAGACCTATAAGACTATGGTCAACTGGAACAGTCTTTAAAAGTAAGAATGATTGTGATGGAAAATATATTATTGAAGAAAATATAAATAGTGGTGTTGAGTTAATTGGAAACCCTGGAATGGAATCTGAATTAGAGTTATTATATATGCTTCTAGAATGTTTGAATTCTCTAGAAATTGGGCTAAGAATGGAACCAGTACTGTTAATTGGTCATACTACTATATTCAACTTATTAACGAAAGATATTAAAGACCTAGACAAAAAGAAAATTCAGGATTGTCTATCCGAATTTAATTTAATTGGTCTAAATAGTTTAAACATAAATAAGAATATAAAAGATATTCTAATAAACATTCTAAAAACACGTGGCCAGCCAAAAATGGTCTTAGAAACATTAGAGTCTGTATATGGTCAAAATGATATTTTTGAAAAATTGAAAAGACTTTTCTCAATAATTGTTCCTATAAGTGAAAAACATGGTGTATCCATTCAACTTGATCCCACATACCAGTCTCACTTCAATCTTTATAATGGTCTAATTTTTCAATTAATATGTAAGAATTCATATTCACCTAAAATAATTGCAAGAGGTGGAAGATATGACAGTATATTTAATATGTTTGGAACAGATCAAAGTAATGAAACAGGAGCTGGCTTCTCTTTTTCTATAGATAAGCTAAGAGAATTACTTAAAGACCAAGAGTATAATGGCTTAGAACCTGAAAAAGTACTTGTTGCATATGGCATAAACAAAAGATATGAAGATGCATTAGAGAAGCAATTAGAAATTCAAGCTAAAGGGTGTATTGCAATGGTTGAATTAAAACCATGTACTTCTCAAGAACAAGCTAGCAATCTAATGAAAAAAAGAGGATTTAGTAGAATCGAATGGATCTCTTAGTCACTTAAGATAATGCCACATTCTATTATTTCAAATATTTGTGAAGGTGTTGCTATTTGCCAAGAAGCATGCCCGGTAGATTGCATAAATTTATCTAATGGAATAAATAATAAAGGAAAAAATTTCTATTTTATCGAATTTACAAAATGTATAGACTGTGGTGTTTGTTTAGCTGTATGCCCTGTTAAAGGAGCAGTAATTCCAGATGAAAGACCAGACCTACAGAATACATCTCAATAATTAGGTTCGGTCAATACACCCTTTAAAAAAGAAATAACAAAGTAAAATTGTTATGTTTAATTAAAAATCATGAAAACGATTGAAGAAGGACAAATTCAAATACATACAGAAAATATTTTTCCAATAATCAAGAAAGCTGTATATTCAGATCATGAAATATTTCTTAGAGAACTAGTTAGTAATGGTGTAGATGCAATAAGCAAAAGAAGGATGGCATCAATTGCTGGTGATTGCGAATCCACTGAAGAAGAACCTATTATTAATATAGTTTTAAATAGAGAAGAAAAGTCATTAACTATTTCAGACAATGGTATAGGAATGACTTCTGAAGAAGTTAAAAAGTATATAAATCAAGTAGCATTTTCAAGTGCTGAAGAGTTTTTAAAAAAATATGAACATAATCAAGAAGGAATTATTGGCCATTTTGGATTAGGTTTTTATTCAAGTTTTATGGTTGCAAGTAACGTAGAAATTATAACTAGATCTGCAATTAAAGATAGCAAGGCAGTCAATTGGAAATGTGATGGCTCCCCAAAATTTAGTCTCGAAGAAACTAATAGAGATAAACCAGGAACAGATATTATACTTTACTTACTAGAAGAGGAAATAGAATACTTAGAACCTAGCAGAATTAAAACATTAATCAAGAAATATTGTGATTTTATGCCCGTAGATGTTCAGCTTTCAGGGGAAACAATAAACAAACGCAACCCTCCATGGAGAAGAAATACACAAGAAATGAAAGATGAAGATTATATTGAACTATATAGATACTTATATCCCTTTCAGGGTGATCCATTGTTTTGGATACATTTAAATACAGATTACCCTTATAACCTTCAGGGAATATTATTTTTCCCAAAAATGGGTGGCAGGGCAGACTGGGAAAATGGAGAGATAAAACTTTTTTGCAATCAAGTTTTTGTTAGTGATTCAATAAAAGAAGTTGTGCCTAGATATCTTCTTCCTCTTCGCGGTGTAATAGATTCAACCGATATTCCTCTAAATGTAAGCAGAAGCGCCTTACAGTCAAATAGAAAGGTACGTTCAATAAGTAATTTTATTTCAAAAAAGATAGCAGATAAGCTTAACAAGATAAAAAAGAGTGACTCTAACTTTTATGCGCAAATTTGGGAGTCAATAGCACCATTTGTAAAAATAGGTGCGATGGAAGATGAGAAATTTGCAGATCAAGTAGAAGAATTAATTATATTTAGAACAATTAAAAAGGATGTTTTCACAAAAGAAGATAAAATAATAAAATACAACGAGAATAATTTCTCCACAATAAATGACTACCTAGATCGACTGAATTCAGAAAAAGAAAAAAGAATTATTTATTGTACAGATGAGACTTCTCAGTCTAACCCTCTAAATTTATGGATAAACGAAGGGGAAGAGATAATCATGGCAGATACTGTTATAGATTCACAGTTTATACCTTGGATAGAATCTAAAAATGAGAATTTAACATTTCAAAGAGTTGACTCTGAAATAGATGAAAAAATGAAAGATGATTCTCCTGAAATAAAAGATATTGATGGAGAGAATCAATCAGAATCATTGAGGAAACTTATAAAAGATTCTTTAAATAACGATAAGATTACTATTCAAATAAGAGCACTAAAAGGTAATAATACTATCCCTGCAATGATTCTACTTCCTGAGCAAATGAGAAGAATAAATGATATTGGAGCTCTTATGGAACAAAAACTTCCTGGAATGCCAGAGAATCACGTCCTTTTAATTAATAAAAATCATCCTATTGTTTTAGGTTTATCTAAATTAAAAGAAAGTTCAATTATCGTTGGATCTGAAGGTAAAACACAAAATGAACAGCTTTTAAAAGATATCTCTCTGCACTTATATCAAATGGCATGCCTAGGAATAGGTGGTCTAGAACCAAAAGAAATGGCAGATTTTCAACAAAGGAATTCAACGCTTATGGGCAACCTTCTATCAAGAATAACTTGATCTTCACTTACTTTGCTAGAATATAGATGCATTTTA
Source organism: uncultured Prochlorococcus sp. (assembly GCA_902590775.1). GTDB lineage: Bacteria > Cyanobacteriota > Cyanobacteriia > PCC-6307 > Cyanobiaceae > Prochlorococcus_E. Next base: position 27,553 of record CACIYC010000007.1, on the reverse strand, counting down.
AAAGCAATAAAAATGTCTAGGGTATGTGATCTGTCTGGTACAAAAGCTAATAATGGTATGGCAGTTAGCCATTCTCATATACGAACTAAAAAACTTCAGCAACCAAATCTTCAAAAACGACGTTTATGGTGGGAACAAGGTAAAAGGTGGATATCAGTAAGAGTTACTACTCGAACTCTTAAAACAATACAAAAAAAAGGTTTAGATACATACGCAAAATCTAAAGGATTAGATTTAAGAAAAATTTAAATTAATTTTTCTTAAATTAGTAATGAAAACGATGAAATCTTATAAATATAAATTAACTATTATAGTAATTATACTTAGCATAATTCTTCTAGGTCCATTAGCTACTTTTGCCAAAAATCTATCACTAATTAATCAAAAAGCTCCTAATTTTGACTTGACTGGTTATAATCCAATTAATAAAGAAAAGATCAATTGGAATCTTAATGACTTTAATAAATCCTGGTTAGTATTATACTTTTATCCTAAAGATGGTACGTATGGATGTACATTAGAAGCAAGGGGCTTTCAAAAACTAATAAGTGACTTTAATAAAGTCAATACTAAAGTTGTTGGCATAAGTAATGATACATTATCTAGTCATGAAAAATTTTGCAATGATGAAGAAATAGATTTTTCACTTTTATCAGATAAAGATGGAGTGGTAAGTAGAAAGTATAAATCATGGAATGGGGAGAATTCAATTAGAAATACATATTTAATAAACCCAGATGGTTTCATAAAATATCAATGGTTAGAAGTTATTCCATCTAGACATCCAAAAGAAGTATTAAGAATCGTTGAAAAATTCAACATAAACTAATGCATAGCCTTTCTACCCCTACTTGGTTTATTCATATACTTACATTATTTGAATGGACGCTAGCAATTCTGCTAATTTCCATTTTATCTAATAAAAATACAAAGTATAAACCATACAAATTACTTGCATATGCAATGCTACCTAACTTGGCTAGTGCTATGGCGGCAATAACATGGCATATCTTTGATAATGCAGCAAGTCTTTATGGTTTAGTTTATTTACAAGCTCTCTTAACTTTCATAGGGAATACAGCCTTAGCTATAGCTTCCTGGCAAATTGTTCTTAGAGAAAGAAGCATGGCACAAAATACATGAATAATTTTCTTCTTTATTTGGCGGACTTAGATCCTGGTCCAATTTTTGTATTCTCATTATTTCCATTTTTATTTTTTCTCTATTGGGCTAACAAAACCAATGAAATGCCAAAGATATCTTTGTGGGGATTTAGAATGACACTCCTTTTTGTTGGCATTACAATTGCTTTCTCTATATTTGCACAAGTAAATTATGGAAAAGAATTGACAGATATTGATGCCTTACATGGATCAGCTGAAGCTTTTTTAGCAATTAGTGATGGACTGGTAGCACTCGGTTTTGCAGGATTAATCCAAAATTCAAGTAAATAACCTTTAAGAGGTAGTAAAACTTTGTGGTCAAATGTGCTTTATCAAGGAGAATAATAAGGTTGCTTTTCATGTGTTAATGATTACATCTCTATTGGCCTCAGCAGCTCCTGCTACATTTCATTGGTCACCCAAGTGTGCGCTTATCATGATCCTGTGCAATGTCCTTGCTTATGCAATAGCAAGAGCAAATATTGCCCAGCCTAATGAAGGCTTTGAGATTCCTAACTCTAAGTTCTTTGGTGGTATGAGTCATGCATCAGTTGTAGCAGCTAATTGTTTGGGACATATACTTGGCATTGGATCAATTCTAGGTTTAGCTTCAAGAGGAGTTCTCTAGATTTCAATCGTACGTCTAAGTAGATTTCAATCGTACGTCTAAGTAGATTTCAGTAACTTGAATTTCCAATAACCTTAAACAATTAAATAAAATAATATTATATAATTAGTAAAATATAATTATATGTAGTTATACAAACGTATATATTGTCTTAAATATAAACCTTTAAAAGGCTAATAATAAAAGCCTTTTAAAGGTTTTTATTATTAGGATTTGAGCTCGAATTTGAGGCAATCAATTGATAGGATTTTTCCCAACCAAACCTTTTAACTATATTCTCAAGCATTAAATCTGGAGTTAATCCCAATTTCTCTTTGCTTTGTTGCGGACTTGCATGATCAACTAATTTATCAGGAATACCAATTCTCATTGTTGAGACTGCAAGATCTTGATCAGCAAAAGACTCAACAATAGCTGAGCCAAATCCTCCCAATAAAGTTCCCTCTTCCATAGTTACAACTTTTCCTATTCTTCTTGCTAAGGGGAGAATTAAAGCTTGGTCTAAAGGCCTTAAGAAACGAGCATTTATTACTGTTGATGAAATACCTAATTCATTTAAAAGAGAAGCTGTTTTAACTGCTGGAGAGACCATTGCTCCATAAGCAATTATCAACAAATCATCTCCTTCAGAAAGGACTTCGCCCCTTCCAATCTTTAAGGGATTCCACCCTTCCTCCATTAGTGTCACACCTTCTCCAGGTCCACGGGGAATTCTTAAGGCACATGGACCAGAATGATCTAAGCAAGTGACAAGCATTCTTTGTAATTCTGCTTCATCCTTAGGAGCCATGATGGTGAAATTGGGTATAGATCTCATATAACTAATGTCATACTGACCCTGATGAGTAGGCCCATCTGCTCCAACAATACCTGCTCTGTCTAGAACAAAAGTTACAGGTAAATTTTGTATTCCAACATCATGAATTAGTTGATCATATGCTCTCTGAAGAAAAGTACTGTAAATAGCACAAACTGGTTTCAAACCTTCACATGCCATACCAGCCGCTAGTGTTACGGCATGTTGTTCAGCAATACCAACATCTACATATTGATCAGGAACTGCTTTTTGCAGTAAATCAAGACCTGTTCCTGTTGCCATCGCTGCTGTAATTCCAATTACATTGCTATCTTGCTCACATAATTTGACTAGAGTTTGACCAAATACTTTGCTATAGCTTGGAGGTTTAGGGGATTTTGAAGCTTTTGATTTACCAGTAGTTAAATCAAAAGCTGATTGAGCATGATATCCAACTTGATCAGCTTCAGCATAGGGATAACCTTTGCCTTTTGTAGTAGAGACATGAACTAATACGGGTCGACCTAATCTATGAGCTGCCTGAAAAGTCTTTATCATCAAAGCAATATCATGGCCATCGACAGGGCCCATATAAGTAAATCCAAGCTCTTCGAAAACTGCTCCTACTTTTGGAACAGCGAGTCTTTTTACACTGCCAGTTAAAGATTTTATTTCCTGAGGAATTTCATTACCTAAAAAAGGAATATGGCTAACACTCTCCTTAACACTGTCAGAAATAAACTGAATTGGTGCACTATGTCTCATACGATTCAAATATGTCGAAAGAGCTCCTACAGGAGGTGAAATCGACATATCATTATCATTTAGAACAACCAAAAAAGGAGTGTTTGGAAGATGTCCAGCATGATTAATTGCTTCTAAAGCCATCCCGCCTGTAAGCGCTCCATCTCCTATTACTGCAACACATTTATAATCCTTACCTTTTCTATCTCTAGCCAAAGCCATACCTAAAGCTGAAGAAATTGAAGTACTGGCATGTCCAGCTCCAAAATGGTCAAAAGAACTTTCAGATCTTTTCAAATATCCTGCGACTCCACCTTGCTGTCTCAAAGAATCAAAATTTGAATAACGCCCAGTAATTAATTTATGTGGATATGCTTGATGACCAACATCCCAAACAACTTTATCTTTATCAAGATCTAAAGTTTGATATAGAGCCAGTGTTAATTCAACAACTCCAAGCCCTGGTCCTAAATGACCTCCACTGGTAGAAACAACTTGAAGATGCCTTTCCCTAATCTGACAAGCAATATCTTCTAGTTGTGCTGTAGTCAAGCCATGTAATTGATTAGGATGGCTTACATCGCTCAGACGCATATTTTCCGTATGAGTTATTTCCTAACAATCTAAGGTGTCTTTACCCATTTAGAAAAGATTTGTACTTATTTCAAATGGAACTTAAAAACAATTAACTCAAAACAACAAGAATAATTTCATGGAGGACTTTTTAAAAAAAATCTTAAAAGCTCGCGTTTATGACGTCGCTATCGAAACTCCTTTAGAGAAAGGGGAAAAACTCAGCAAAAAATTAAACAACACGATTTGGCTCAAAAGAGAAGATTTGCAGCCAGTTTTTTCATTTAAATTAAGGGGTGCATACAACAAAATGTCTCACCTTTCAACGAAACAATTAAAAAAAGGTGTAGTTGCATCAAGTGCAGGAAATCACGCCCAAGGAGTTGCCTTAAGCGCATCCCATTTAAAATGCAGAGCTGTAATTGTAATGCCTATAACTACTCCTCCTATGAAAATTGAAGCTGTACGTTCTCTTAAAGCAGAAGTAATTCTCCATGGAGAAACATATGATGAAGCTTACAAAAAAGCATTATCAGTAAGTCAAGAAGAAGGTTTAGTTTTCATACATCCTTTTGATGACCCTGATGTAATTGCAGGTCAAGGAACTATTGCAATTGAAATACTGAGACAAATAGAAGAACCTCCAGATGCAATATATGTTGCTGTAGGAGGTGGAGGTCTTATTGCTGGAATAGCTGCTTATATAAAAAATTTATGGCCAGAGATAAAAGTCATAGGAGTAGAACCTGAGGATGCATCAGCAATGACGAAATCATTGCAAGCAAATAAAATCATCGAACTTTCAAAAATAGGTTTATTTGCAGACGGAGTTGCTGTAAAGAAAGTTGGTAAAATAACCTTTGATCTTGCGAAAAAATATGTTGATTCAATGGTTACTGTAAATACCGATGAAATATGTGCATCAATAAAAGACTTTTATGAAGATACAAGAGCAATATTAGAACCAGCAGGAGCACTCGCTATTGCTGGTATGAAATCAGACATAATAAATAGAAATTATAAAAATAAAAACCTTATTGCTATTACATGCGGAGCAAATATGAATTTTGAAAGACTAAGATTTGTCGCTGAAAGAGCTGTTCTTGGCGAAGAGAAAGAAGCAATGATTGCTATTGAGATTCCTGAAAAAGCTGGAAGCTTAAAAGATCTCTGTACTCTTATAGGTAAAAGAAACTTAACTGAATTTAGCTATCGAATGTCAAGCGGTAGTATGGCGCATATATTTATGGGCATTGAAGTAGAAAGCAAGTCTGACCGTCTTACATTTATAGATAAAATTAAATCTTTTGGTTTTAATACAATTGATCTTAGTTATGACGAATTTTCAAAAGTTCACCTAAGGCATATGGTTGGTGGAAGATTACCAATAGCAAGAAATTCTAATTACAAATCATATAAAGAACTGCTCTATAGATTCGAATTTCCTGAACGCCCCGGAGCATTGATGAGATTTCTAGAAGCAATGAAACCAGATTGGACAATAAGCATTTTTCATTACAGAAATCATGGTGCAGATATTGGGAGAATTGTCATAGGAGTGCTAGTCGACAATTCGGACTTTGGTTCATGGGAGATTTTTCTTAGTGAAATAGGTTATAAAAACACTGAAGAAACTAATAATCCTGCATATAAAATGTTCCTAGGTGCACAACCTTAAAAATCAGGTTATTTTAAAAAAAGAGAGTTAACCAGCTAGCTATCGCTAATTTTTCTTCATCTCAGAATATGTCTGAGAAGCTAGATATATCAATTCCTGCCAGGATTGAGGCGGTTTTATACCTTAAAGGTAAGCCATTATCTATTTTAGAAATCTCTGAAATATTAGACGAAACAAACTCTCAGATAGAAGAAGCATTGTTTGCTCTTATGGCTGGCTATTCACAAAGAGACACAGCATTAGAAATTAATGAGAAAGATGGAAAATATGGACTTCAGTTAAGAATGGGCTTGGGTGAACTAGTCCAAAATCTCCTTCCAGTAGATATATCAGGTGCAACACTTAGAACACTTGCAACAATAGCTTTGAAAAAACGAATTTTACAATCAGATTTAGTTGATATAAGAGGATCAGGGGCCTATGAACATATTAAAGAACTGCTGTCGTTAAATTTCATAGAGAGAAAAAGACAAAGAGAAGGAAGGTCTTATTGGGTTACTCTTTCTGAAAAATTTCATCAGACCTTTACAGTAATTCCTGATATAAAACAGACAGAACATAAGAAAATAGCTTAATATACCAATAAGTTTATATTAAGTCATGTCAATAGTATTCTCAAATATACTCGCAGTCCTAAGTCAAACCCTATTTATTTATTCCTATATATTAATTATAAGAGTTCTTTTGACATGGTTCCCAAATCTAGATTGGAGTAATCCAATACTTAGCAACATTAGCGCAATTACGGATCCATATTTAAACCTTTTCAGAGGAATTATCCCAGCGATAGGTGGGCTTGATCTATCTCCAATACTAGCATTTGTTGTATTAAACTTTGCAGAATCAGCTCTTAGAAATGTAGGGTATGCTTTTTTAAGTAGTACTTTGATTAATAGCGTTGGATAAACTTTTATAATCATATAAATAGATTATCTATGATCACCACTACCAGATAATTTCCCTCTGTTAGATCTACTTTCTAATTTCAATAGATTGGCTTGAGCTACATCTTCAAGAGAAAAGCCTAATTCTGAAGATAATTGAGCTATATACCAAAGCACATCTCCCAATTCTAACTTTAATTGATATTTCTCATCAGCTCCAAAAACACCTTTTTTATCCCTTAAGACCTTCTTAACTTTATCAGCAACTTCCCCGGCCTCTCCTGTAAGGCCCAAAGTTGGATAAATCAGATTATTGCCTATATCTGGATAGCATGCTGTTTGCTTCGATTTGTCTTGGTACTCGTTAAGGTCCATGATTAAATTGGAAAATAAACTATGGGGCAATTCACATGCACGAAAGATGGTATTTTTCTGAAGATGTAGCTAGTTTCAAATGACAACTATAGATCTAAGACGAAGAACTAAAATCGTTGCCACAATTGGCCCAGCGACACAAAGCAATAAAAACATCACAGAGCTTATTAAAGCAGGGGCAACAACCTTTAGATTGAATTTTTCACATGGTGATCATGAAGAACACGCAAAACGAATAAAAACAATAAGAGAAGTTGCCTCTAATCTAAAAGTAAATATAGGAATACTACAAGATTTACAAGGGCCAAAAATAAGACTTGGAAGATTTAAAGATGGGCCAATTAATTTAAAGAAAGGAGATAGCTTTACCCTCACTTCAGAGATGTCAAATTGCAATCAAAGAATTGCAAATGTAACTTATAAAAACCTAGCTAAAGAGGTTTCTGAAGGCAAGAGAATACTTCTTGATGATGGAAGAGTTGAGATGGTAGTAGAAAAAGTAGACAAGAAAAACAAAGCACTTATTTGCAAAGTTACTGTTGGAGGAATCTTATCTAATAATAAAGGTGTAAATTTTCCTGATGTTCAACTTTCAATTAAAGCATTAACAGATAAAGACAAAATAGATTTAGCCTTCGGACTTGATCAAGGCGTTGATTGGGTGGCACTTAGTTTTGTTAGGAATCCAGCAGACCTTCAGGAAATAAAAACTTTGATAAGAAATCATGGCCATACAACTCCCGTTGTAGCCAAAATTGAAAAATTTGAAGCTATTGACCAGATTGATTCGATACTTTCATTGTGCGATGGAGTAATGGTTGCTAGAGGTGACTTAGGAGTTGAGATGGAAGCGGAAGAAGTACCATTGCTTCAAAAAGAACTAATAAAGAAAGCAAATAGTTTAGGTATTCCAATTATCACAGCAACTCAAATGCTCGACTCAATGGCTTCTTGTCCAAGGCCAACAAGAGCAGAAGTTAGTGACGTTGCCAACGCTATACTCGATGGGACAGATGCTGTAATGCTTTCAAACGAAACAGCCGTTGGTGACTACCCAATAGAGGCTGTTAAAACAATGGCAAAAATCGCAAGAAGAATAGAAAGAGACTATCCACAAATGGCATTAGAAAGTCATTTACCAAGCACTATTCCAAATGCTATAAGCGCTGCTGTAAGCACAATTGCAAGACAGCTAAATGCTGCTGCGATACTTCCTTTAACTAAAAGTGGCTCAACTGCACATAATGTAAGTAAATTTCGTCCTCCAACTCCAATACTGGCAATAACTAGTGAAATAAGTGTTGCAAGGCGACTTCAATTAGTTTGGGGCGTCTCTCCATTATTAATAACAACTCAAGAAAGTACGACCAAAACATTTGATATTGCTATGAAACTATCTATGGATCTAAATATACTCAAACCTGGTGACCTTGTTGTTCAAACAGCAGGAACATTAACAGGGATAAGTGGTTCAACAGATCTAATTAAAGTTGGAATTGTTAGTGACGTTGTAGCAAAAGGAACGTCTAATGGGAAAGGAACTATTAGTGGTAAATTACGTATAATTAACACTCAATCTGACTTGTCAGAAGTCAAATCTGGTGAAATAATTGTCTTATCAAATGACATAAATCTAAATTCAGATTTCACAGAGCATATTTCAGGAATTATTAGTGAAGGAGATTTATCTATAGTTAAAAATAATTACATAAATAATGATATACCTTTTATATCGATGGTTAAAGATGCCTGTAAAAAGTTTAAGAATGGAGAAGTTGTTAATTTAGATCTAAATCAAGGAATAATTTACAAAGGTATACCAAACAATAACATAAATCCAAAACAAAATTAAATGGCAAACAAAGTCCCTATTAAAGAGCTATTTTTAATGTCCATTAAGACATTAAAAGCAAATAAATTGAGAAGTTCACTAACTATGTTAGGAATAATAATAGGAAATGCTTCTGTTATAACTCTTTTGGGAGTAGGCAAAGGAGCGCAAAAATTAGCAGCAAGTCAATTAAGTAATCTAGGAGCAAATGTATTGTTTGTTGTCCCAGGAAATAATAATACAAGGAGAAGAGGCGTTGCTTTCCCTAAAAACTTAACTTTAAAAGATTCATCAGCAATATCTAATCAAGTTCCTTCTATAAAGAAAGTTGCTCCCCAAATTTCGACAAGTGAAGTAGTTCAATATAAATCAAAAAGCTTCAGTTCTAATGTACTTGGTGTTACAAAAGAATTTCTGATAGTAAGGAGTTTTGATATCGCTAGCGGCAGATTTATAACAAATAAGGATATAATTTCTGCAAAGAATATTGCTATACTCGGATCAGAAATGAATAATGATTTATTTAATAAAAATAATTCCATTGGTAAACGAATAAGAATTAAAGATCAATCATTTGAAGTTGTAGGAATAATGGAACCAAAAGGTGCGGTTTTTGGTAGTAATCAAGATAAAAATATTTATATACCACTTTCTACTATGGTAAATAAAATTACTGGTAAAGATCCCACATATGGAACTAGTTTAAGTTTTATAAGTATTCAGGCAAAGAACCCTGAAGCCATAAATGCTGCAAAATTCCAAGTTACTAATCTATTGAGACAAAGGCATAAAATCACCAAGGATGATGACTTTGCAGTTAGATCTCAGAAAGATGCTTTATCAATAGTTTCTACAATTACTGGTGGACTAACATTAATGCTTGGAGCTATAGGTGGAATCTCCCTAATCGTCGGCGGCATAGGTATTATGAATATAATGTTAGTTTCTGTAAGTGAAAGGACAGAAGAAATAGGCTTAAGGAAAGCTTTAGGGGCAAGAGATTCTGATATTTTGACTCAATTTCTAATTGAATCTCTTATACTTGCAGTTTTAGGTGGAGTTATTGGCACTTTTATTGGATTAGGATCTGTAAAAACTGTGGCATTAACTACAGCACTTCCTGCAAATATAGAACTAAAAGTAATCTTATTTACAGTCAGTCTATCAGGGTCTATTGGATTAGTATTTGGTGTGTTACCTGCAAATAGAGCTGCCAAACTAGATCCAATTGTTGCTTTACGTAGTTTATAAAAGATTCTTATGTCATCATAAAAAACTTTTATAGAAAAAATTCCAACAGTAAGGCTATCAATTCTTCTAGAATGTAAACCTATTTAAAAAGATACATGAATCAAAAATTTAAATCTATTGCTCTATGGATGATTCCACTCTTTATTCTCATATTATTATCATGGCAAATTTTTTCTAAGAACGATTCAGGGTCAATACAAACTGGTAATACTGAATCAGTATCTCGAAACTCAGCCTTCTCAAGAATGAGTTATGGGCGTTTTATTGATTATATAGATTCTGGAAGAGTTACATCAGTTGACATCTTTGACGGAGGCAGGAATGCTGTTGTTGAAGCAGTAGATCCTGATCTAGATAATAGAGTCCAAAAAATAAGAGTAGATTTACCGGGCCTTTCTCCTGAGTTAATAGGAAGACTTAAAAAAGAAGGAATTAGTTTTGATATCCATCAGCCAAAATCACCTTCTCAAGGCATAGGTTTTCTAGGAAATCTTATATTTCCAGCGTTCTTAATTTTAGGTTTAATTTTTCTTGCGAGGAGATCAAACTCAATGCCAGGTGGCCCTGGCCAAGCAATGCAATTTGGGAAAACAAAAGCAAGATTTTCGATGGAAGCAGAAACAGGCGTAATGTTTGATGATGTAGCTGGAGTTGAAGAAGCTAAAGAAGACCTTCAAGAAGTAGTGACTTTTCTGAAACAGCCAGAAAGATTTACATCAGTAGGTGCAAAGATTCCAAAAGGAGTTCTTTTAGTTGGCCCTCCAGGAACAGGTAAAACATTGTTAGCAAAGGCAATTGCTGGGGAAGCAGAAGTACCTTTCTTTTCTCTTTCTGGATCAGAATTTGTAGAAATGTTTGTAGGAGTAGGTGCAAGTAGAGTTAGAGATTTATTTAAAAGAGCTAAAGAGAATAATCCATGTTTGATATTTATAGATGAAATTGATGCTGTTGGCAGACAAAGAGGAGCAGGCATAGGTGGAGGTAATGATGAAAGAGAGCAGACATTAAATCAATTACTTACTGAAATGGATGGATTCGAAGGCAATAGTGGAATTATTATTATTGCTGCAACAAATAGACCTGATGTCCTTGATTCTGCATTGTTGAGACCTGGTAGATTTGATAGACAAGTAACAGTAGATGCTCCAGATATTAAAGGAAGACTTTCAATCCTTAAGGTTCATTCAAAAAACAAAAAACTAGACACAGATCTCTCTTTAGAAAGTATTGCAAGACGAACCCCTGGATTCACTGGTGCTGATTTAGCAAACCTTTTAAATGAAGCTGCAATACTTACAGCAAGAAGAAGAAAACAGTCAATAGGCTTACCTGAAATTGACGACGCTGTGGATAGAATTATCGCTGGGATGGAAGGGCAACCACTTACAGATGGAAGAAGTAAAAGATTAATTGCTTACCATGAAATAGGTCATGCAATTGTTGGAGCTCTTCTGAAAGACCATGATCCAGTTCAGAAAGTTACCCTCATTCCAAGAGGTCAAGCTAAAGGGCTAACCTGGTTCTCTCCAGATGAAGATCAAATGCTTGTAAGCAGAGCACAGCTTAAAGCAAGAATAATGGGCGCACTTGGAGGAAGAGCGGCAGAAGATGTTGTTTTTGGTAGAGGAGAAGTAACTACTGGAGCAGGAGGGGATATTCAACAAGTTGCATCTATGGCAAGACAAATGGTTACAAGATTTGGCATGAGTAGACTTGGCCCAATCTCACTAGAAAACGACTCACAAGAAGTATTTATAGGTAGAGATTTAATGACAAGGTCAGATATATCAGATTCAATATCTCAACAAATAGATGAACAAGTAAGAAAGATTGTAAAAGAATGCTATCAAGCAACATATGCAATTGTTTCTTCAAATAGAGAAGCAATTGATAAATTAGTAGACCTTCTTATTGAAAAAGAGACTATTGATGGAGAAGAGCTAAAAGATATACTTTCAAAATATACAGAAATACCAAAAAAATATAGAAGTGAAAATATTTTAGTCGGCTAATAACTAAATAACTGATACTGGTTTTTTGCTTAAAACATTATCAATAATTCCATATTCCTTAGCTTCCACAGGGGACATGTAAAAATCTCTGTCTGTATCTTCTGCTATCTTTTCGAAAGATTGTCCTGTTCTATCTGAAAGCTCCTTATTAATTCGATTTTTAAGAAATAGTATTTCATCTGCCTGGATACGAATATCTGTAGCTTGCCCCCGGGCCCCTCCAAGTGGTTGATGAATCATTATCCTTGAATGTTGAAGACTACTCCTCTTTCCTTTTGAACCAGCTGAAAGAAGAAATGCTCCCATACTTGCTGCCAAACCCACACAAACAGTATGTACATCTGGCTTCACATGTTGAATAGTATCAAAGATTCCAAAACCATCATAAACAGAGCCTCCAGGTGAATTTATGTATAAGAAAATATCCTTCTCTGGATCTTCTGCTTCAAGGAACAGTAATTGAGCAACAATTCTATTAGCAGAATCATTTGTCACTGATTCCCCAAGAAATACAATCCTTTCTCTAAGGAGGCGGGAATAAATATCAAAGGCCCTTTCTCCACGACCTGTTTCTTCTATTACAATTGGGATCATGTTCAAAGTGATCGGTTTCCACGATATTAACTGCTATATTGCTATAGCTATGTTCTTATTAGAATTTAATCAAAAAGAATTTGGGTGAACGTAAAACCATTTCAGAAAGCAAAGGAATATTCCATAAAGAATTTCCTTATGTCATTCCGTCTATCTATAGGAAAGTTATAGACGAATATATTGTAGAGCTAAATCTATTAAAAAACCAAAAAAACTTTAAGGAGGACTACCTATTTTCATATGGACTAGTCAAATCATATGAAATATTTACACAAGGTTATCAGCCAAAAGCTTTTTTAAATAATATATTCATTTCTCTGTGCAAATCAGCTGACATTGAAGTTGAAAATATAACAAGAAATACAGAACAAATAAAAATAATGTTAAAAGGATTTGATAATTTTAAATCTTTTAATGATTCTCTTGAAGAAGGGAAAGCATTAGCATTAGAAATTAACAAACTTTATGATAAGAAAAACTACTACTCTCGTATTCACACTATTGGGATCTACGAGCTTATAAGATCTGAACTAGATACCAAACTTGATAAGAAGGAATGTAGAGAAAAGAGCTTAATTATAGCAAATAAACTAGGCCTCAAAAAGGAAAGAGTTGATAAAGATATTGCACTCTATCAAAACAATTTACAGAAAATAAATGATGCTATGGAATTGCTAAAAGCTATAGCAAATAATAACAAATAAGAACTAAGTATTAGTATTTCTCCTACGCCTATCCTTGAATTCTATTATAGATATATAGCCTATACATAATGTTATAAATACCAAAAGAAATAAAACACCTATTGTAATGTAAGAGGAAGTATTTAAGCTATCTAAAATATTATGCAAACTAGAAATCAATTGTTCCATCACCATTCCTTCCCCAAACTACCATTGCTATTGAAAATGTAAAGATAGCAGCCAATGCTGCCCATGCGAAGGTGAAAAGCATTTCTTGATTGTATTTCAATTATTCTACAGCATAGTATGTATAAAACAAAAAACACAACAAAGACTTACAATATGATTACTAAAGTCTAATTAAATGGGAAGACTCGTTAAGACACACAGTACATACATAGAAGGACTAATAAATATTCTAGATCTTCTAACTACAGACAAAAGTATTAAAACAATAACGCCAGGAATTATTAAAAGAGTAAAAGGGAAATCTGAAAAACTTAAACTAAAAATAACAAGGGTAGTAGAAGGAGGATATAAAGTAAATGCACGAAAGGGTAAATCTGTTCAAGAAGTATTCATCTTAACAACTTACAATAGGTCAGAACTTACAAAAAAATTAAATACACTTAATTAGAGTTATCTAAAATCTCGTGATTAGGGTCATCAGGTGGTGGAACTAATTCGCACAAATCTAGTAATAGTTCCTCCTTTAATAAGTTCATAGCTAGATCTAAATCATTCAATGTATTTTCCATTATTTTCAAAGATAGTTATTAAAAGGTTATTAATCCAATTCTAGCTATTAGTAAAATATTGCTATAATTAAATTATAATCTTATTAACATGAAAAAATATATACAGATTTATTTAACATTTGCTGGATTCTTATGTTTGCTGCTGCCAGCTTACGCAATGACAAAGCAAGAATTTAATGCTAACTGTAAAAGTAATTTGGAGTTATCCAAATGCAAAGCTTATTTAAAATATAACCGCGAAAAATATAATGCAACTAATTCATCTAGTCCCATTCCAATTAAGGTAATACCTTTTAAAAAATAAAAATGATCATAAATATTTATGATTACATATATCATATAAAAGGGTTTTCTCAAAATTAAGTTTTGGAGTCTTCCACTTTTTCCATTTAATATCCTTATCAGTAACATTGATCTCCGACCTGAAACAGTCTATTGCTATATAAACCTTCTGATTTAAGGAGTTATAGGCTTGTAGAATAAATATTTGATTCTTATAATAAAAAGATGATAAGAGTATAGTTATAGTATTATATTTAGCTATTTTAGTTATTTTTGAATTACCAGGATTAAAATTATTCAAACCATCTGAAAGCTCGTCAGCTTTTAAAATAGGCTGGAAATTTATATCTATAATAAAGAAAGCAATTAGTAGAATAGAATTTGCAGATAAAATAGAATTAAATCTCGTACTCATTTTTAAACTTTAAAAGAGCTGCTTGATAAATGCCATAGAGTGTATCGGAATCATCTGTAAAACCTATATCCTTATACTGAGCTGAAATATCGGAAATAAGTAATTTAACAGGGGCAAAGGATTCAGCATATTCATATCTAATGTCATCATCATCAATGTCATTAATCTTTGCAAGAATTAATTCTAGCTCTTTTAAAGAAGTTGATATTCTTTTCTCATGAACCTTTGAAAGCTTTCTTCTTCTTTTAGCCATTTTAGCTAAATAACAATAATCATAAATTATAGTATAATTTATACAAACTGCATGTCTGATGCATAGCAATAATATTTTGTGTTATAAATCATAACTGATCTGTGGAAAACATACATTAGTTGTTGTCATATATTTTTAATACGTATAGAATATCAAACAAATAAATACATTAAGAACTTTTAATAATGCAAGAATCAGAAGAGAGCAAAGTCAAAAAGGAAAATTTAAATAAAAATAGAACTAAAAGTTCAGATTTACCATGGTGGGTAGAACTACTATTTGTACAAATAGGTTTACCAGAAAGCGTTCTTAGAAACACTTTAAAACTAAAGGCACAAGCAAAAGATCATATAAAGAATAGAAGAGTAAGTTACTATATTACTTTTTTATTAATAGGATCTATCTCTTATTTATTCCCAATTATACAAGAGTCAAGAATAAAGAATATCTGTGTAAAAGAGACTAATAACCTGCTAAATCAAGGAATAAAAGATAATAAGTCAAAGGAACTCACATCTACATCTTTATCAGTTAATCATTGTAACGGTGGGAATTATTTGTCCTCTAAGCGTTCAGAATTACTTTGAATAGCAATATCTTTAATTATATATGTAGGTTTTGAGTCAAGGCTTTTACCTTCGATCTGCTTAACAAATAGAACTAGCACTCTTCCAAAAAATGGAACCCATATATTTCTATATGCCTTGTCAAGGACACCAAAAATCATTGATATTAGTAAAATTATAATTAATTATAAATCAAAAAATTGCAATTTCGAGAAAAATATGACAACTAATAGAAAAAGAGATATAATAACAATTCAAAAAACTAGTACTTATTAATGGCGACGGCAAAGGAAAAAAAGGAAGAGGTAAAGAAGCACCTTAAGAAAATGCGGTCTGAACTACGGACAATACACTTAGCTGTTACAGATGAGTTAAAACTACCTGAAGCAAAAAATATTAAAGATTTGATGACTCAAATGGAGGAACTGTTATTCGTTATTGATCCAAAAACAAAAAAGAAAAAATAGATAATAGTTCTGTTGCATAGAAATAACATTTATCATTAAATTCCTATGGCTTAACTAGAATCAGTATTATTATTAAATAGACTAATGAACAAGAGTAAATTGCTTTATATATTATATATAATTCCTTTATTCTTAATAAGCTGCTCCATTAGCAAATCAAAATTACCAACACTAAGCATTAATAAAAACTCATCGGAAGTAGAAACTAGTTATAAAGAAACTATAGAAATAACAGATTCATGCAATAATAACACTTTAAAAGACTATTTAGAAAAAGGGTGGAAAGTAATAAATACAAAAACAGAAAATATACCTTGTACATGGAAAACAGTAAGAGCCAGCAAAAGATGTAATCTAAAATCCGATAAAGGATGTGCAATTAAAGTTCCCGATAAGATGGGAGAAAAAAATGTCTATACACTGCAAAGTACAAAATAAAAAAACAAAAGAAACTACAGCTATGGTATAATTTAATGCATAGATATGTATTAATTGTACTAGAGATATTATCAATATATCTAAATGATATATTACAAATTAAGATTAGATTTGTAAAAAAATAAAATTATTAGATAATATATTTAATTAAAGAATAATATAATTATGAATATTTCTCTCTTAACTGCTATGGCATCAATAGGAGTAATAGGAGTAACAACTTTACTACTAATTATAAGTGTGTCTCAATAAAATATAAGTATTTATCTCTTTTAAAAAAGCGTATAAAGAAAACACATAAAATATAACTATAATATATAAATAATTCCACAAGCAGATGAAACAATGGAAACACTAGCAAATATGACAATAAAGAATCCAATATTTATGATTGTTTTATTTGGTGTGGTTTGGTATCTTCCTGGAATAATAATTAGGAGAAGAGTCGAATTATCTCAACAAAAGATAAAGTTAAAAAAGCAAAAAGAAAAGATATCAGCTCTATATCCAAATAATAATAGTAAAGAAATTAACTGATCTAGATGCTAATTAACTATCAATGATAACTTATCCCTAAAATCCCCTTTTGACATACCACCCTTAATCTCGCCTAAGATTTTAAATTCATCATTGGTATTGTCTACAACTAGATAGGTAGGCCAACCCATACCAACTTTCTTCGGATATTGTTTCAATAAAATCTTACGATACTTAACATAAGTCGAAGTATCCTGCATTTGGACATCAATAAAAACACAACCAAGTTCTTCTGACACAGCTTGATCATAATGACTCATACGATGACATGTTCCACAATCAGCTGAGCTAAATTTTAATATTGAATTTGGCATAATCAGTAGTATTTATTATATTTCTATATTATATCAAATATTAGAAATAGAACATATAAATTATATTCTACCTAATAGATGAAAAGATTTTAAGAGAAACACCAAGAACAGAACCAGAAATCAATACACTGCATATAAATGCCGGAAAAAATATAAAATAATGAAGATCTGCAGGTAAGAGTAATATTAGTCGTGTTAATGAAACTAAAGAACAGACATAAAATAATAATGATACTGAAGTAATACCTATATATGTTAAATACTTATTTAGTCTTAGTTTTGATAGAAAATTTTTCAAATGACTATCACTAGAATAGGTAGACAAAATAAATATAATAAATGAAATTCCTATTACTATCCAGAGGTACGAATTATTGATATATGAATCTATAATTCTTATAAAGACAAGAATAAATGCAATTAACATAATAGTATATGAAAATCTATAATCTAATTTTATATAGTTCATTTATATAGCAAAAAATATAACAGAAATAATTATAGAATTTATCTTATATTTGATGATTTACTTTTCTTAGTATAAAAAACAAATAATCTAATAATTCCTCCAATAATAAGTACTAGGCTTATAATCAAAAGGCTTATAACTATCAATGCTACTCCAATACCTCCAATGTAGGCTAAAGACTCTAGTATGCTTTTATACAAATTAATCCATATATCCTTGGAAAGACGAATAACAATAAAATCAGAAGGAAGTGTATTTAGAAAGAAAATTAGATTTATGCCTATCGTTAGCATTAAAATTGCCTGCGTTAATTGTCTGGCCTTAGATCTAGAAGACTTACCTCTAAATATAAAACTTTTCTTTTTTCTTCTTTTAGTGGAATTTGTTATGCTCATAATATTTTAATTATATTAAATTTTCTCAGTTTGTCTTGATGAGATTTACCTTGGACTTTGTCTAGTTATTACTTGAAGTCCTTTGAGAGAATGGTTTTTGTTCTTCCTGTGTTTCTTCTAAAATAGGCATTGGTATTTTCATGTAAATTAAAGAAAATCCTAAAATAAGGGCAAATGCCGTAAAAAGATTAATTAAGTTAATTTTTATTTTCTTCCCAATGATTTTTCTTTTAGAAGAGAATTTTATCTTATCATGAATAATCCATTCAATTTTAACCCTTTTATCAACAACAAATTGATCAATACACAAAATAAAATCTGAGATTTCTGCATCATCTAAGATGATTGAAAGTGGCTCTATTTCCTTCTTGCTACTAATAAAAGTGAGCTCATGACCATCTTTATGTTTAGATATAAAAACAGAATTAGTTTTATCTGAAACATTTGAATGATTTCCAGTTATACAATATCTAGAATATAAGTTTATTGCATAAATTAGGTTACTAAGATGTTCTTTCTTACCTTCTAATATGCTATGGCCAACTAAGGTGCAACGCCAATTTAGAATAATACCAATGGTATTTGTGTCATGCCCTAAAGAATGGTCAGGCAAGCCATTAACTTCTAATTTCGCTATACCTTCAGTATAAGAATTATTTATTTTCATTTGAATGAAGAATTGGGTAATGGTTCAAATATACTTGCCCTCAAACGAGACAAGCCTTCTTTCCCAGACGATAATGCTAAAACAAATAAAAGATTTTTATAGAATATTCTAGATTGCTTAGAGCGAGTCAAATATTTTTTTACTGCTCCTCGTCGAATATTCATTCTTTCTGAAATTAAATCATCAAATCTATAACAAAATTCTGACCATCTTTTTTCATAAAGAGTTTTAGAATCTTTTGAAGATAATAATTGTCTGATCTGTGGATAAAAACGTTGCGACATCGTAGACAATAAGAATAGTAATGCATCAAAAGATTCTCTGTTAATAGGTGCATTCCTACTAGATTTTCTCATAGGATTATGACAACGAGATTTCCAAATTTCAACATGATTAGGAAATATATGATCTAGCTCAAGACTTCTAGAAATGGAAGTTAAAGATATAGGAGCATTTATATCTAGTGCTTCGATCGTAAGTAAAAGCAGATCAAGTTTTTCTATTGCCCTTCGTCCCTTAGAGGTTTGTATACCACAAAACTCTGTTAAAGAGTATTTATATTGTGATACACCTTTAGAATTAGAAGTTAATGAATTGTCCTTGTTATACATAAGTTTATGTTCATAAAATAGATCTTTTGAAAATAGATAGTTTCTTTAATGATAAGACAAATAAAGAAATATTATAAATCAATGATAATCTAAGACTATGTAAGGAATTATTTGGGAAATATACTCGTAACATCATAAAAGATATAGTTCAATAGTAAAAATTAGTAATTATCGTTTAACCAATCTAACAATTTTTCATATTGATCAATGTTTATAAGCCCTAGATTCCATAGGATTATAGAAACAGGTGCAGACTCTGACTGACTTTGTTTAATGCCTAGTTTTATTGCATTATCAGATAGAGAAAATTCATTTCTCAAGAATGTATATAGTTCTTTTGAAGGCTTTAATTCCCTATGACTGGTAAAAATCATAATTTTAATATAGCATAAAGAAAAGATTCTATCCTTTCATATAGATACCATTTGTCATTATGGCAAGAATTAATCTTCTAACAAGAGGACTTGATTTTAGAATAAAAAAAAGCAAATAGCGAATTATTCGCATTATATAAATTTTATTAGAGAAAGTAATAATAAGACTATGTGTCATAAATGCTATAATGAGGGTATCTGTAAATCTATAGGCATTATATTTAAGTAATGTATAAGGATTTATTTTAGAAGAATTTAAGTCATTAATAATAACTGTTAAATCATTAATATCTCTTAAGCAAAGATTTAAACCTTGACCACCTACGGGATGAAAAGAATGTGCTGACTCTCCTATTATAAATGTATTTCTAGAAAATAATTTACTAGACATCGATAACATAACTGGAAAAGTCTGAGGATGATTAACTAGAGCATCAATTTCCAATCCATAAGGTAATAATGTAGAAATCCTATCTAAAAATTCAGAATATGATAAATCCTCTATTTCTTTACATTTGATTTTAGGATAACTTAAAACTACTTGAAAAAGATTACCTCCCATTGGGAGTAAAGCCATAGGTCCTTCAGGTCTTAATATTTCATATGCACGGTCTTCATAAGGTACTCTTAATAAGGCTTTAAATGTAATACATGATTGGTTATATTTATAGTTGAAATTTCGACTACTTAATTTTCTTCTAGTATTCGAAAGTATACCATCAGCACCTATATAGAGATCATAATAATTATTATCAGTTGATATTGAATTTAATTCAACATCAACATTATCTTTTAATAAAAGTTTATCTATAACGTGATTAAGTAAAATGCTATGTTCAATTGTCCAACCTATAGCATCTGAAGAAATATTCTGGCTTAAATGATCTTTTTTTGTAAGAAGGAGATTTTCTTCAATTAAATAATCTTGTATTAATAATGAATTAAAGGCCATAAATTGACTGGATAAATCATCCCAAATATTTAGCTTCTTAAAAATTCTTCTGGATGAATGATTGATAGCATATACTCTATCTCTATCTAATAACTCCTCGATAGACTTTCTATCTGATATTGATACTTTGACATTATATTTTGATAGTGAAAGTGCTGTTAAAGCACCAGTGATACCTAAGCCTATTATTTTTATATTAATTCTTGATTTTTTAGTCATTTTTTAATAAATAATAAGTAAACTATATTTATAAATTATTTATTTAACCTTAGATAGCATAATTCCTCAAAGGCAGGCCTTAGTAAAAAAGGGTATTCTCCAACCCAAAGTTTTTTATTTGGCAACCAGACGTCACTTATATTTAAAATAGAAGAGAAGTCTCGATTATTACTAAATACTAAACACCTAACTAAGTCTCCTTTATTAATAAATTCATGTTTATTTTCTAAAGGAAAGTCTACTCGAGAAAGATAACCATCTTCATCTCCTAATTCAAGAGTTAGCCAAGTTCTTTTTTTTTCAATCAACTCTAGTTCACCAATCTTACTTGCTTGTTCATAACTATTTTCAACTTTTTCTTGTGTATAAATATCAATAATCTCTCCATCAAATAAAGCTGTAAATGTATAGGCCTTCAATTTTGTATTTCTTCTACTTGCTTCTAAGATAGGTCCCCATAAAATATATAATAAAAATACAACTCCTAAGATCAGCCATAAAGAATAAAACTGACTTGAGACTTGACTTTGGCTTATTAATAAAGTTAAAACACCTCCTATAGAAGATATTATTATTCGTTGCAAAATTTTTCTTGGATTTCCTAAGGCAGCTCTAAATTGATCACTAGTTGCAACAGATGGTATAAGTTTTTGCAGTTCAAATGGCCTTAATGGAATTAACATTCTAAATGAAAACAAACAATTTAGAGCAGTTTCTCTAAACCATATACAAGTGTTTTTAATTGCCTAACTCTTCTAAGAGTGAGCAAAACACCAGGCATGTAAGCTGATCTATCTATAGTATTATGGCTTAGCAAATAGGTTTCACCAGGGGAACCAAACATAACTTGCTGATGTGCAACTATACCTGGCAATCTAATCGAATGGATACGTAAACCACTTTCCCTTAAACCACCTCTGCATCCTCTTAATGATTCCCTTTCATCTACTTCTAATTGATTAAAAGGCTTACCAATTTCTTCTAACAATTCTGCTGTCTTTATACATGTTCCACTTGGAGCATCGGCTTTTTGATTGTGATGTGATTCTGTTAATTCAGCATAATCATAAAAATTAGCTGCAGCAGAAACTGCTTGCTGTAGAAGCACCATACCAACAGAAAAGTTTGGTATTACAGCTCCCCCGATAGATGCCTTATCTGCAAAATCTCTTAATTCATGTAATTGATCCGATGTCAAACCAGTTGTCCCGATAACAGGATGAATTCCATAAGCAATAGATGCTCTTGTATGTTCATAAACAACTTTAGGATGAGTAAAATCAATTAAAACAGCCCTATTATCTTCTCTAGAATTTCTTGATAGTTGGCTTGCAGCGCATAATGATCCCTCTAAATCAGCAGTGATTGCTATATCCAGCTGATTCAATCCTAATGCAAGTCCAATATCTTCTCCTTCCTTATCTGGTGAATTATCTATAGCTCCTACCAACTCAAACTCCTTTGAGAGATCAATAGTTTTAATAACTTCTGAGCCCATTTTCCCAAGAGCTCCAGCAACAAGAACAGGTATTTTATTAAAGGAATTAGAAGTCATTAAAAAAAAGCGTTTGCCAAATCATATGTACTCATAAAATCAGATGTAACAGCCATATGCCAAAAATCACAGTAATGCGCCTTATAAAAGTAGGTTGGTTGTTAATACCTAGCAAAGAGAGGAAAGATGTTTACACAGGTTCGCTCAGCCAATCGCAGAGTATCTCCTGTTAAAGGACATAATCATAAAGTGATAATGAAGCTAGTCTATGTAGTTTTAGAGCCTCAATATCAAAATGCATTAACAGAGGCAGCTTTATCCCTAAATAAATTAAATAGTGATCTTGGGATAGAACTAAATGGATATTTAATAGAAGAACTAAGAAACGAAGACAACTTTTCAGACTTTCAAACAAACATTGCAGAAGCTGATGTCTTTATTGGATCACTTATTTTTATTGAAGACTTAGCACAAAAACTAGTAGAGGCTGTTCAACCTCATAGGGAGAATTTAAAAGCAGCAATTGTTTTTCCATCAATGCCTGAAGTAATGAGACTAAATAAGCTTGGCTCATTTTCTATGGCACAACTTGGGCAAAGCAAAAGCATTATTGGTGACTTTATGAAGAAGCGAAAAGAGGCAGGAGGGGCAGGTTTTCAGGATTCAATGTTAAAACTATTAAATACACTTCCTTCAATATTGAAATACTTACCAGTTGAGAAAGCCCAAGATGCGAGAAATTTTATACTTAGTTTTCAATATTGGCTAGGTGGAACTCCGGAGAATCTGAAAAACTTCTTTTTATTAATAGCTGATAAATATGTTTTAGAAAATATTGAATTAGAAAATGATATAAATTTTTCAATTAAAGAGCCAGAAGTTTTTCCTGACTTAGGAATATGGCATCCATTAGCAAAAAAAATGTTTGAAGATATAAATGATTATATTAAATGGACTAATTCTCGGAAAGATCTTCATGAAAACTCATTTAAAGGCCCAAAAATAGGTCTTGTACTTCAAAGAAGTCACATAGTTACTGGAGATGATGCGCATTATGTTGCTGTTATTCAAGAATTAGAGTTTAGAGGAGCTACTGTAATCCCAGTCTTTTGTGGAGGTTTAGATTTTTCTAAACCAGTTGATGAATTTTTCTATGAACCACTCGATAAACAAAATCCTTTAGTAGATGGAGTTGTTTCTTTAACAGGATTTGCATTGGTTGGTGGTCCAGCAAGACAAGATCATCCGAAAGCCATTGAAGCCCTAAAGAAACTCAATAGACCATATATGGTTGCTTTACCTCTTGTATTTCAAACTACACAAGAATGGGAGGGTAGTGATCTTGGACTTCATCCAGTACAAGTTGCTCTACAAATTGCAATTCCAGAATTAGATGGTGCTATTGAACCCATTGTTTTATCTGGTCGAGATGATGCAACTGGTAAAGCACATACACTTCAAGACAGAGTTGATGCAATAGCTGAAAGAGCTATTAAATGGTCTTCTTTAAGGATAAAACCAAGAAATCAAAAGAAACTTGCCATTACTATTTTTAGTTTTCCTCCCGACAAAGGGAATGTTGGAACTGCTGCTTATTTAAATGTTTTTGGTTCTATTTATAAGGTTTTACAAGAAATGAAATCTAAGGGATACAAGATAGAAGGATTGCCAAAAGATTCTAAATCATTAATGGAAAAGTTAATATCTGATCCTGAAGCTCTAGAAGGATCTCCTGAGCTTTCAATTGCTCATAAAATGAGCGTAAAAGAATACGAATCACTAACACCTTACTCAAATAGACTTGAAGAGAACTGGGGAAAGCCCCCTGGATCACTTAATACTGATGGCCAAAACTTATTAATATACGGTTGTCATTTTGGAAATGTATTTGTAGGAGTGCAGCCAACCTTTGGATATGAAGGTGATCCTATGAGATTACTATATTCAAAAAGTGCTAGTCCTCATCATGGTTTTGCTGCTTATTATTCTTATTTAGAAAAAGTTTGGAATGCTGATGCAGTTCTTCATTTTGGAACACATGGTTCATTAGAGTTTATGCCTGGTAAGCAAATGGGAATGAGTGAAACATGCTATCCAGACTCATTAATAGGTGGGCTACCAAATCTTTATTATTACGCTGCCAATAATCCATCTGAAGCAACAATCGCAAAAAGACGAGGTTATGCATCAACTATCAGTTATTTAACTCCTCCAGCAGAGAATGCCGGTCTATATAAAGGATTAAAAGAATTAAGCGAACTTGTTGCTTCTTATCAACAACTAAGAGAAAGTGGTAGAGGAATACAAATTGTTAATGCAATAATTGAAACTTCAAAAAAATGCAATCTTGATAAAGACGTAAGTCTTCCAGAAGAAGATGCTTCATCATTAAATTTAGAACAAAGGGACTCAATAGTTGGCTCTATTTATGGCCAATTAATGGAGATTGAGAGTCGTTTACTTCCATGCGGATTACATACAATAGGAATGCCTCCTACGGCTGAAGAGGCAATAGCTACATTAGTCAGTATTGCTGCCTTAGAAAGAGAACAAGAAAGCCTAAGGTCTCTTCCTGGTCTGCTAGCAGAAGCAATAGATAAAAAAATAGAAGATATATATAAAGGTAATAATAATGGAGACTTAGACTCAGTTGAATTAAATAAAAAGATTACTGAAACATCCAGAGAAGCAGTAAGAGCTCTTGTACTTTCATTAACTGGTTCTGATGGAAGAGTAACCCTAAAGAAGACTCTTTTTACTAGATTTATTGATTTTCTAAAATCCTTGGGTTTTAATTTTCCATCACCTTGGCTTAGTAAGTGTATAAAAAATAACTTTAGGAATGTAGATGTGAAAGAGTTAGATAAATTATTTGATTATTTAAGATTTTGCCTTAATCAAATTTGTGCTGACAAGGAAATGGAGAGTTTATTAAAAGCACTAGATGGTGATTATGTATTACCAGGTCCAGGTGGAGATCCTATAAGAAATCCTGGAGTACTTCCTAGTGGGAAAAACATTCATGCTTTAGATCCTCAATCAATACCAACAGCAGCAGCTGTTGCTTCTGCAAAAATTGTTGTAGATAAACTCATTGAAAAACAAAAAGAAGAAGAAGGAGGTTGGCCAGAAACAATCGCTTGTGTTTTATGGGGCACTGACAATATCAAAACTTATGGCGAATCTTTGGCTCAAATTTTATGGTTTGTAGGAGTAAAACCTAAACCAGATTCAGTTGGACGAGTAAATAAACTTGAACTAATTCCATTAAACGAACTAAAAAGACCACGAATTGATGTTGTTGTCAATTGTTCAGGTGTTTTTAGAGATCTGTTTATAAACCAAATGGCTCTTATTGATCAAGCAGTAAAAATGGCAGCTGAAGCTGACGAACCTTTAGAAAGCAACTTCGTTAGGAAACATTCTCTAGAAGAAGCTAAAAAACAGGGCGTATCTATAAGAGAGGCCTCATGCAGAGTTTTTTCTAATTCTAGTGGTAGTTATAGTTCAAATGTAAATTTAGCAGTTGAGAATTCAACATGGGAAGAAGAAAATGAACTTCAAGAGATGTATTTATCAAGAAAAACGTTTGCATTTAATGCTGATAATCCTGGTGAAATGAATCAAAATAGAGAAGTCTTTGAATCCGTTATGAAAACAGCTGATGTTACATTTCAGAATTTAGATTCATCAGAAATTTCATTAACAGATGTAAGTCATTACTTTGATTCAGATCCTACAAATTTAATTTCAAAATTACGAGAAGATGGTAAAAAGCCAAATAGCTATATTGCTGATACAACTACAGCCAATGCTCAGGTCAGATCATTAAGTGAAACTATTCGCTTAGATTCAAGAACAAAATTGCTTAACCCTAAATGGTATGAAGGGATGCTTAACTCTGGATATGAAGGCGTTAGGGAGGTTTCTAATAGGCTAAATTATACATTGGGTTGGAGTGCTACTAGTGGACAGGTTGATAATTTCGTATACGAAGAATCTAATGAAACTTTTATAAATGATCCTGAAATGAGAAAGCGGTTAATGGAATTAAATCCTCATAGTTTCCGTAGAATTGTTGGAACACTATTAGAAGTAAATGGCAGAGGTTATTGGGATACATCAGATGAAAATATTGAACAATTAAAAGAGTTATATCAAGAAGTTGAAGATAAAATTGAAGGTGTTAATAATGATTAAAGTAGTTTGTAGATTTTAAAACTTTTTACGTAACCAAAGCTTACTTGCTATTTTAATAGTTTGATGTACAGCTGATACATCATGAACTCTTACAATATCAACATTAGCCTCAACACATTTACATATAACTGCATTTGTTCCAAATATTCTTTTCTTTGGATCTGGCTCTTTTAAAACATTTCCTATAAATTTCTTCCTTGAAGGGCCTACTAGTACTGGATAATCAGTTTTCGTAAATTCCTTAAGATTATTTAAGAGGCAAAAATTATGAATATCATTTTTTGCAAACCCCAAACCTGGATCAATTATTAGTTGTTGTGGAGCAACTCCATATGAATATGCTTTCTCAATATTAATCAGGATTTCTTTAAAGACTTCACTTACTACATTATTATAATTTGCAAAATTATTCATTGTTATGCTATTGCCTCGACTATGAGTTAGCACATATGGAGATTTATACTTAGCGACAACATTTAATATTTCTGGATCATGTCTGCCACCACTAATATCATTTACCCAATCAGCACCTAATTCTAAAGACTTATCTGCTACTTTCGAATAGAAAGTATCAATCGAAATTAAAACATCTGGGAATTCGTTCCTTAATAACTTTAAGACAGGTATAACTCTACTTATTTCCTCATCTGCATCTATAATCAATGCTCCTGGGCGAGTACTCTGCCCCCCTATATCAATAACATCTGCACCAGACAAAATACAATCTCTGGCTCTCTCTAAAGCTTTTATTGGCTCGATAAAGTATCCACCATCACTAAAAGAGTCAGGAGTAATATTAATTACTCCCATAATTTTAGTTTCAGTTCTCCAACCCTTAGGCCAAAGATTTTTTTTACTACTGATAGTTTGCAATCCTCGCGAAATCGGTTGGATCAAGCGACGCTCCACCAACTAAAACGCCATCGATG
>CACIYC010000006.1 GCA_902590775.1 uncultured Prochlorococcus sp. | reverse complement strand
TTCAAGTGGGAAGATGGGAGAACAGTCTTCAACAAGCATTTTACTAGGAGAATGTAAATGTCCTCCCTTATCTGCTGGTGAAATAGCCATGACTCCCATACCTTTTCTTAAGGCTTTTTGGGCGAGAGGTATACGTGTTTGGTCTAATAAATGTATGTGAAGGCTACAAAAAGTAAAATGATTGCTTTCAATCGTTTCTTTGATTAGTGAAGTTGATCCATGAGAACTAAAACCAATTTGTTCAATTAAGTCATTATCTTTTGCCCAATTAATTAACTTATAGCCTTCACCTGTTATTGCCCATTCAAGATGATCAGGAAGGTTTAGTCCATGTATTGCAAGATTATGAATTTTTGAAATGCCTAGTCTTGATAAAATTCCTTTGATTTGTTGTTTTCCGTGCGCGAATTCAATACCTGGAAGAATTTTGCTTGTTATGACCCATTCATCTTGAGGTTTTAATCCTTGAGAGCTTAGTGTTTTTAGTACTTCTCCTAGGAACTCTTCTGCAGGTCCATATGCTGGAGCTGTTTCTATATGATTAATTCCAACCAAACAAGCCTCTTTGACAACCAAATACATTTGGTCTATAGATTCAAGTGCCCTCATTGTTCCTAATGTGAATAGGCTGACATCGCGTCCAATACCAAATCGATTACGTTTTGGGTTCATTTCACTGCAATTTGAGGTGTCTTGATAGTTCAGTGTTTTCTCTTAAGATCTTTCCAATGAATTATGCCTAAAGATTTTCTTTTTAGGTTTTTTTAAAATGTTTACAGGTTTAATTCAAGCAGTGGGTTCAATTCAACTTCAAGGGAATGGAGTTTTTGTAAAGGTTCCTGATTCATTCTCCCCTTTGCATCTGGGGGAAAGTATTTCTGTGAATGGGGTTTGTTTGACTGTTTCTGCTTTAAGAAATAATGGTTTTTCGGCGGATATAAGCCAAGAGACTTTAAAAAGAACTGCTCTTTGGAAAAAGGCTGCTGATAGATGTTTTGTCAATCTAGAAAAGGCACTTCGTCTTTCTGATCGTCTTGGAGGACATTTGGTTAGCGGTCATGTTGATGGTTTAGGGAAAGTCATTTCTATAAAAGCTTTATCTAATTCTTGGAATATTCAAATTGCTTGGGAAAATGATTGTTTTACAAAATATACATGTAATAAGGCAAGCATTTCTTTGGATGGTGTAAGCCTTACTGTTGCTGAAAGAAACGAAGTAGGGGCCTTTTTAATTGCGGTTATCCCTCATACTTGGGTCAATACTTCTTTGCAATATCTGAAAGAAGGGGAATTAGTCAATCTTGAAGCAGATCTTATGGCCAAATATGCAGAAAACCTTCTAAAAAAAGATGCGAAGGATCTAAGCACTGTATATAGGAAAGATAAAGAGGATTCTGATATTTCAGAAGATTGGTTGACAAGAAATGGATTTACCTAGGATTCCTTTATTTTTACTACCGAATCTATGGTTTGTAGAAGTTTTTATTACTTTAATTCAAGGGTTTTACCACCTAGAGGTAGTAAGCATATAGCTCCCGAATCTCTTCTGACATCAATCCTAAATTCTTGGCCAGGTTCTAGGCCAAGTTTTTTGGTATAAGCATGACCTATCAGTAGATTCCCATTCCCATGTACTTTTGTTCGGAACTCAGCTTGACGTCCCCGAGAGGATCTGTTCCCAGGCCTGCCGGGTCCATTTGAACGCAGTTTATAACCCTTTGCCTGCACTAAAGCTCTATAAAAGCTTTTACGTAAAACTCTTCCGCTTGGGCCTACGTAACCACAGCCTTTTGCGATTTCATCCTCAGAACATTTGCTCAAGGATCTAGCTTTGTCGAGTAATTCCTGGCCTACAAGCATTTAGAAGTACTTTTGATTTCTATTAATTCTGACGAATAAGTTGAAATGTGGCAATAAACCTCTAGAAATTTATTTGTTTACTATCAAGAATTCAAGATTAAAGTAGGTAGAGAATAATGAATAAAATTACCCATATACCATCAACAAAATGCCAATAGAGCTCAGCAGCCTCTAAGGGAAATGTATTAACACTTGTGATGCGACCACCTGGAGAACGAGATTGCCACCAAACAATTAAGATCATTATTGCTCCAAGGGTCACATGCAATCCATGGAAACCTGTTAGTGCATAAAAAGTGCTTGCGTAAAGATTGTCTGTTAGGCCAAATGGAAGAGTAAAGTATTCGAACATTTGACTGATGAGAAAGGCAATACCTAGGCTTGCTGTAACAAGTAACCATTTTTGGCATTGACTATTGTGTTTGTTTTCTAAGGCCTTCCCAGCCTTGTGAAATGTTGCACTACTTACAAGCAGTAAAATTGTATTTAGAGTGGGCAAAGGAAGTTCTAGCTCGTAAATAGCGTCAGGCATTAATGGGTTGACTGCTTTAAAGGTCAAATAAGCTGCAAAGAAGCCCGCGAATGTCATGCCATCGGCAATTAAGAAAGTAATTAGACCAAATAATCTATGATCTGAATGTTCTTGTTCAGATGAAATTGATTCATCAGACTCTTTTTCTATCTGGGAAATAGTTGTCATTTTTTGTCCTCTTTCATTGCAGTTTCTGAAGGGATTTGAGGCTTTTCTTTTTTTCCATATCCATATGGCTCAACTACTAAAGGAGCATCTCCAATCCAATTCTCTATAGGTGGAGGAGAAGTTGTTAACCATTCAGCTGTTAAACCTTCCCATGGGTTGTCTCCAGACTCCTCTCCTTTTAAAAAGCTGTAAACAACATTCCACAGGAAAGGGAGGGTGCTGATGGCCATAAGAAGAGCACCCATACTACTTAACTGGTTCACGAAAGTGAATTGAGGGTCATATTCTGCTACTCGTCTAGGCATGCCATTTAGTCCTAACCAGTGTTGCGGAGCGAAACATAAATTGAACCCAATAAAAGTCATTAAGAAATGCAATTTACCCCAATTCTCATTAAGCATTTTCCCTGTAAATTTTGGATACCAATGATAGATAGAAGAAAATATTACAAAAACAGAACCTCCATAGACTATGTAATGGAAGTGAGCGACGACAAAGTAGGTATCATGTACATGAACATCAAATGGAACCTGAGCTAGAGCAACTCCAGTAATACCACCTAAAATAAAATTAACTATGAAACCGCATGAAAAGAGAATTGCACTATTAATTGAAATCCGTCCGCCCCAAAGAGTTGCGACCCAATTAAAAAATTTTATTCCTGTTGGGACAGCAATAAACGAAGTAGCAATAGTAAAAAAGAGTCTCATCCATGGAGGAGTACCACTGGTGAACATATGATGAGCCCATACAACAAGTCCTAGAACTACAATTGCCATAATTGAATACACCATAGTTACGTAGCCAAAAAGTGGCTTTCGACTATGAACAGGAAGAATCTCGCTAACTAAACCAAAGGCTGGTAAAACCATTATATAAACTGCAGGGTGAGAATAAAACCAGAAAAGATGTTGGTAAACAATCACGTTTCCACCAAGGGTTGGATTGAAAAAACCTGTATGTGCAACAATGTCAAAACTTAAAAGTATCAGCGTTCCTGCTAATACTGGGGTTGATAAGACTACTAAAATACTTGTTCCTAGCATTGCCCAACAATACATAGGCAATTGCATTAGTTTTAATCCAGGTCTACGTAATTTTAGTATGGTTGCTATAAAATTAATTCCTCCAAAGATAGAACTTCCACCTAACAAGAGAACACTTATTATCCAAACAATTTGCCCTGGAGCAGGTGTTGTGATACTTAGAGGGGGATATGCTGTCCACCCTGATTGAGCTGCTCCATTTATAAAATAACTGCTAATTAACATTAAACCTGCTGGAGGGATTAACCAAAATGCAACGGCATTAAGACGGGGAAAAGCCATATCTCGAGCCCCAACATAAAAGGGTATTAGATAGTTACCAAAAGCCCCATTTACTACTGGAACAATCCAGAGGAATATCATTATTGTTCCATGCAGAGTTAAAACTTGATTGTAAACATCCCTTGCCATGAAATCAGACATGGGACTTGTTAATTCAATTCTTATTGCTCCAGCTAGTACTCCACCAATGAGGTAAAAAACAAAACCGCAAATTAAATATTGAAGACCAATAACTTTGTGATCGAGGCTAAAGCTTAAATAACGCAACCATCCCGTTGGTTGAAGCTTTTCAGGCTGACTTTCTGTTTTTGGAGGTAATGAAATACTCATGCTTCTACCTCTGATAACTTGGAATTCTTTTGAAACCAGTCATCATATTCAGCTTGTTCTTCGACTACAACAGTTGAACGCATACCACCATGATAGGGACCACATAATTCAGCGCAGATTATTGGATATCTTCCAGTTTTTGTTGGTGTGAAATTTAAAATTGTTGGTTGCCCAGGTATGACATCTTGTTTTAAACGAAATTCAGGTACCCAAAATGCATGGATAACATCTGTGGACTCCATTGTCATTCTTACTGGATGCCCAACAGGGACATGAAGTTCACCTGAAATAATATTTCCTTTTGGATAGTTAAATAGAAACGCAAATTGCATTGCAGACAATTCAACATTGACAACTGGGAAGACTTGGGAGTCATCCTTGACTTGTGTTGAAGCTTCTCCAATGCCACCCCAGATGCGCTCTTGAGAAGACATTGTGTGATGAATATCATTATTGTGGCTGTGTAATTGCATCCCTCCCATACGGTTGTAAATGTCGTAGCTGTAAAGACCAACGAATAAAACAACTACAGCTGGTACTGCAGTCCAAAGAATCTCTAATGGTAAATTTTCTTCTATTGGGGGGCCATCTCCTTCTTGACCAGGCTTTTTCCTGAATTTAATAAGGCTATAAATGACTAGAGCTGTCATTCCAATAAATAATATTGTTCCTATAACAAAAAGAACCTTGAATAATTCGTCGTATATAGGTGCATTAGAACTAGCTACAACCGGTAAAAAGTTGAAGTTGTTGCTGGCCCAAATACAACCGAAAATCAGACCTACGCTAATTATGATCGTATAAATAGCCGTTAATGGCAACAATATGAGGCTCCAGATATTTCTCTTACTAACTTATATATATTTTCTCTTTTCTGCATGCAGGACTTATATGTCTCAACTTATTTCCTTAGATTTTCTTTCTTTTGTGCAGGATTTTTTTCTATATTTGGTCTAAATGTGTAAGTTCTGTCAGGATTGGGAGATTTTAGGAGGATTTTAAGTTGTACTCCTAATAAATAACGTGCCGTATTTCTCTAAATAGCTACCTTCTTTATAGGAATAATTTTTTTATAGTTCCTCTGAATTTGACCAGTTTATCTTCAAATCAAATAAGAAGCCTTCTTGGCAAGTTAGCAGCTCATATTGTTGTAGCTCTTGTAGGTTTAGTTGTGATTGGAGGGGCTACACGAGTTATGGAAGCAGGGCTTGCTTGCCCCGATTGGCCGTTATGTTATGGGTCTTTTTTCCCAAAAGGGAGAATGAATTTGCAGATTTTTCTAGAGTGGTTCCACCGTTTAGATGCTTTTTTTGTTGGGATTGCAATTTGTTTGCAATTTTTTCTTTCTTTAATTTATAAATCTTCTCTCCCTTTTTGGTTGCCATGGGTAAATGGGGGGATATTCCTTTTGATTGCTTTGCAAGGTGCCTTGGGAGCATTGACAGTTGTAGATCTTTTGCCATCGAATGTGGTTGTAGGGCATTTGCTTTTAGCTTTAACTCTTGTTGCCCTAATGAGTGGATTGACTCAAAGATTACTTTCTCTTAATGAAATAAACCCACCTTCTTGGTGGAGCTTTTTAAGTAGAAGCTCTCTTTTGATTGTAATTATTCAGAGTGTAATTGGCAGTCGAATGGCGACTACTTGGGGGGCTCAAAAATGTTTGGCTAAAGGAATTGATTGCCAATGGTTAGATATACATAGAATCTCAGCATTGCCAGTTTCTTTCTTTATTTTTTCTTTTGTTTTTGTAGCTTTTATCCAAGGCGGTTGGTTTCGTGATCAATGGCCATTGCTTTTATTTGTTGTAGTTCTTTTGATGATGCAAATTCTTCTTGGAGTCCTTTCGGTTCATCTGCTTCTAGACCAGCCTTTAGTAAGAGTTTCACATCAGTTACTTGCGTGTTTATTAGTTGCTTCTTTGGCGGCACTTAGTTGTAGAAGAATTAGCCCATCTTCTTCACTTAAATCAAAGTCCTTTGACGACATTTTATTGGAGGTTTGTCATGGTTAGTTCTACTTCTCAACTTATTTCAGGTCCACTTTCGAGAGAGCAAGTAGTCCCTTCAAGAAAAAAAATAAAGCTTCCTGCGTGGTTAGAAGTTGCGAAACCTCGCCTTATCCCTTTGCTTTTAGCTACAACCCTTGGTGGCATGGCATTAAGTGAAGGTTGGCCTTTGCCTTCGCCAAGACTTGCTTGCACTCTTGGAGGTGGTGCACTGGCTGCTGCTGCTGCTGGGGCCCTTAATTGCCTTTGGGAGCAGGATTTAGATGGACGAATGAAACGAACAAGTTCTAGGGCATTACCTTCAGGCCGATTGTCTCCTTCAGCTGTTTTTGCAGGAGCAATTTCGTGTACTTTGGCTGCAGCGGCCCTTCTTGTTAGTGGTGTAAATTGTTTAGCTGCTGGACTTTCATTGTTAGGTTTATGTAGTTATGTCCTTTTGTATACTGCATTTTTAAAACCTCGTACATCTCAAAATATTGTTATAGGAGGGGTTGCCGGTGCAATTCCTCCTTTAGTAGGTGCAGCGGCAGCAACTGGGCATTTAGGTCTTAGTAGTTGGTGGTTGTTTTCATTGGTCATGGTGTGGACTCCAGCTCATTTTTGGGCTTTGGCCATCCTTCTTAAAGATGACTATGAATCTGTAGGAATACCAATGTTGCCGGTCGTTAAGGGATCTGTATTTACCGCTAAAGCAATATCTCGCTATGGTTGGGCAACTGTTTTATTAAGTTGTTTAGGGATTTTCGCATTACCTGAGGGAGGACTTCTATACGGATTGTTATTAATACCTTTTAATGTGCGATTACTGCAAATGGTTTATAGATTGGCATCAGACCCCGAAGATCTTAACAGAGCTAAAGGACTTTTTCGATGGTCTATTCTTTACATGTTTGGAGTTTGCCTTTTATTAGTTATTAGTCGTTTAACATTGGCTGATCAGTTTCATCATCAGACTATTTATCTTTTGTCTAATATGACAAGTGTATTTTTAATTTCATAAAAAAAACATTATTAATATTCAGTGAAAACTCACTTTATTGGAATTTATTCTCTAGATTCTTGATAGTTGGCTAACCGATCTATTTTTAATGCCATTGGTTGAACTTCGGGATCTCGAAAAGTCTTATGGGGCTGTAAAGGCTCTTAGAAAATTAACTCTTGAAATTCCTCAAGGCTCTCTTTTTGGTCTGCTTGGTCCGAATGGATCAGGTAAAAGTACTACTCTTAGAATCCTTTGCACTTTGTTAGAGCCAGATTCTGGTGAGGTTACTTTTGCAGGGCAAAATGTCTTGTTAAATTCGCGAGAAGTCAGGCGAAATATTGGTTATGTTGCACAAGAAATAGCAATAGATAAAATCCTTACTGGAAGAGAGTTGCTTCAATTACATGGTGATATGTATCACTTGCAAAGAAAGTATCGAGATGGGCGCATTAAAGAATTAATTGCATTACTTGATATGAGTGAATGGATTGATAGACGTTCTGGTTCTTATTCAGGAGGTATGAGAAGGCGCCTTGACCTTGCTACTGGATTACTGCATGAACCTGAATTATTGGTTTTGGATGAACCTACTGTTGGCTTAGATATTGAAAGTCGCTCAAAAATTTGGTCGTTATTAAAAACTCTCCGTAAAGAAGGTAAAACGATTCTTTTGAGTAGTCATTATCTTGAAGAAATTGACGAACTTTCTGACAAAATGGCAATAATTGATTCAGGGCGAGTTATTGCACAAGGATCACCTGAAGAATTGAAAAATAAATTAGGTGACAACAAAGTGACTCTTAAAGTACGAGAATTTAGTACCAAGTCTGAAGGTGAAAAAGTTAAGGATCTCATTAAAGATCTGAATGGAGTTCATGATTTGGTTATAAATTATTCTCAGGGATGTTCTTTGAATTTCTTTGTTGATGATTCAGAGTCTTTGAAATTATTACGGAGCAAGTTAGATGTAGAAGGAATTGATATTTTTTCCTTATCAGAAAGTCGCCCAAGTTTAGATGATGTTTACTTGCACGCAACTGGTCAGACCTTGATGGATGCTGAACTTGAGGTCGCTAGCAAGAGAGATTTAAAGAAAGAGGCGAAAGAGGCAATGAAGTAAGTAATTTTTAGAAAATTTATTTAATTTAGACCTATGACTACCACTAATTCAAAATCAATTTCTTCTACAAAGAATCAAGATTCTAAAATCTTGCAATTCATTCAGGAAGTACAAGCTTTAACTCTAAGACTCTTTTTGCAGTTATTAAGACGACCATCTACTTTGGTTGCGGGAATACTTCAGCCATTGATTTGGCTTGTTTTATTTGGGGCACTTTTTGAGAATGCACCGACTGATTTTTTGCCAGGAGGAATAGGTTATGGAAGGTTTCTTGGTGCAGGAATAATTGTTTTTACAGCATTTAGTGGTGCTCTTAATGCCGGATTGCCACTAATGTTTGACCGTGAATTTGGCTTCTTAAATAGACTGTTAGTTGCTCCCTTGCAGACAAGAAGCTCAATTCTTTTCTCTGCTGTCATTTATATAGCAACTATTAGTGTATTGCAGAGCTTGGCAATTATGGGAGCTGCCTTCTTATTGGGATATGGTTGGCCAAATTTTTTAGGTTTCATCTTAGTTCTCTTGACACTTTTGATCTTGATTTTTGGTGTTACATCATTAAGTCTTGGCTTGGCTTTTGCTTTGCCTGGTCATATTGAATTAATCGCAGTAATTTTCGTTGTAAACCTTCCTTTGCTTTTTGCTAGTACAGCTTTAGTTCCAATTTCTTTCATGCCTGCATGGTTGGGCTGGCTAGCATCGATAAATCCGCTTACCTTTGCTATAGAACCTATCAGAGCTGCTTATTGCGGTTCACTCGATTTAGGTAGTGTCCTTGTTCATGCTCCTTATGGAGACATAACAGGATATGGATGCTTGTTCTTATTAACGGTTTTATCTATTGGACTGTTTTTTATCATTCGTCCTCTACTAAATCGCAAACTCATTTAGCTATTGATTTCTCTAATGCCAACAGATCTTATCTCTTTGCGTAAAAATCAGCTTTTCCATCAGATCTTTCAAGCAAAAGAACTTGGTAATCAAGACCAACTTTTTTGGTTAAGGTCTCAATTGGTTCACCGTTATGGGATTGAAAGTCTTTCTGAGACTAATCAAGAAGAGATAAATCATTTTGAGGATGAAGTTTTAGCAGAAACTAATCAAGAAGAGATAGCTCATTTTGCGGATGAAGTTTTAGATCATTCTCTTTCAATGAAAGAAGATAATTCTATAGAGGACATTGAAACTTTGAATAACGATCAATTATTTTCTACTAATGAAGACGAAAATACTCGAGAATTATTGGATCACGTTGTTATTCCCGATGAAGCGGCATTAATTGAAGAAGAACCTGAAGATTTTTCTACTGTTATTGCTCCACCACCAATACCCTCCTTGAATCATTTTCGGCGCTGGGTCCCATCAATAGATATGCAATTACCTAAAGCCTCATGATTGTTTTTGGTAATTGTTATGAAGGAGATAAATGTTTTAGGTTGAAGAATTTTTTTTGATTACATCATTCCAGGCATGCCCATTCCAGGCATACCCATTCCACCCATTCCACCCATTCCACCCATTCCACCCATTCCACCCATTCCACCCATAGGATCTCCTCCTTGACCTCCTCCAGCAGAAGGCGGCTCAGGTTTGTCTGCTATTACTACCTCAGTGGTTATAAGAAGTGATGCAATTGAAACTGCATCTTGTAGGGCTAAGCGTATTACTTTGACTGCATCAATAATGCCTGCAGAAATCAGGTCTTCATATTTCCCTGTAGCTGCATTAAAGCCTTTGCCCAGTCTTTGAATTTCTGATACAACAACTTCTCCATTTTCTCCGGCATTAATTGCAATTTGCTTTGCTGGGGCAGATAATGCTTTCTTTACAATTTCCACACCTGTAGCTTGATCACCATTCAAATTGCTTGAAAGTGAATTTAAGCTATCTCCTAATTGGATAAGTGTAGTTCCACCACCTGCAACAATTCCTTCTTCGACAGCCGCTCTTGTTGCATTTAATGCATCTTCGATACGTAATTTTCTATTTTTTAGTTCTGTTTCAGTTGGAGCACCTACTTTTATGACAGCCACTCCACCAGCAAGTTTTGCAATACGTTCATTTAATTTCTCCTTATCGTAATCTGAATCTGTTTGATCTAGTTCTCTCCTTATCGTTGCGACTCTAGAAGCAACCGCTTGTTGAGTATCATCATTCGCAACTATTGTCGTTGAATCCTTTGTAATAGTGATTTTCCTGGCTGTCCCTAAGTCAGAAAGAGATACCTTATCAAGACTCATAGCTTTGTCTTCACTTATCAATGTTCCATTTGTAAGAACTGCTATATCTGCTAAAGCAGCTTTACGTCTTTCTCCAAATGATGGTGCTCTTACAGCAGCAACTTGAAGAACCCCGCGGTTCTTGTTGACTACTAATGTTGCCAAGGCTTCTCCATCGACTTCTTCTGCCAATATTATTAGTGGAGATGAGCTTTTTTGTACAGTTTCTAATACTGGCACAAGGTCATTGATAGAACTGATCTTTTTATCAGTTATTAAAAGTAAAGGATTTTCAAATTCACAAATTTGTCTTTCTGAGTCAGTTACAAAGTAAGGCGAACTATATCCTCTATCGAATGCCATTCCCTCTGTTATTTCTAATTCAGTATTCAAAGATTTTGATTCTTCTACGGTAATAACACCATCAACGCTTACTTTTTCCATTGCTTCAGCAACCATTTTACCAATTTCTTCGTCCCCACCGGCGCTAACAGTTGCAACTTGAAGAACCTTTTGACCACTTATTTCTTGACTTTCTTTTTGAAGATTATCAACAATTTTTGCCACGGCTTTTTCCATTCCACGCCGAATTTCAATAGGACTTGCACCAGCTGCTGTATTTTTGAGGCCTTCATGGACCATCACTTGAGCTAAAACTGTTGCAGTTGTTGTTCCATCTCCAGCTTTGTCTTTTGTCTTAGAAGCTACTTGTTCGATAAGTTTTGCTCCTATGTTTTCGAAAGGGTTTTCAAGTTCTATATCTTTGGCAATAGTTACTCCATCATTAACTATGTCTGGGGCGCCAAATTTTTTTTCCAGAACTACATTTCTCCCTTTGGGACCAATCGTGACTTTTACAGCATCGGCTAGTGAATTCACACCATTCTCTAGTGCCCCTCTGGAATCTTCGGAAGATTTAATGATTTTGGACATTTTTTTTGTAGAAACTTTTTTCACAATCCCAATAACACTCTTACGAAAAGCGAGCTCTTAATAAGTGGGGAAAGCCGAATCCTTTGAAAATTTGATTCAAAAAATAGTGCTTATTGCTGCTTTGCCACTTATGGTTTCAATATGAATGATTCAGGATCACTATTTTTTATCTTAATGGCCGGTCTAGCTGGCACAATGACTTTGATCTATTTCCCTTTAAGACTTTTTTTAACTGCAACTGCTAGAAGCAGAAGGTTAAAGTTGTTACAGCGTATTCGAAGGCTGCGTGATGAACTTGGTCAGCCAATTGAGTGAATAAAGGGAAATTAGTGTAGTTGATCATTCTTTCTCAGTGCATAAGTTAGTACACATACTGACTAACTCCCGAGATAAATTGTCTTGCAATGTGTTTGAGCGATTTTTAGTATTTGTATAAATACTGTCTAACATCTGGTGATTGAAGAAGCTAAGACTGATTTCTATAAGAATGAATATTTTGATGTGCCTTTTGTAGATACCATCTGTTTCCGAATTTTTAGCAATATCGGAAGGTTATTTATGAAGTTTCCCAAAATACATTGCATATTTAATTTCGCAATAGCTATATCCCTCTTCTTGTAGCTGGTAGCCTTTTCCGTATCTTGAATTGCATTTATAAAATTTTTCTTTTGTCTTTACTCCGTCTTCATTAATTATTTTTATTAAATCATTTACTCCCATAGGAATCACATTGACTGCTGATTCTTTAACGATAAATTTCTCTCCCAGATCAGTTTTAACGACAATATCACTACTCCAAGGTTGGGAGCTTTATTTTGGGGCCCCAAAGCGCCAAACCAGACTAGCGTCCAAGATATTGGCATCAAGATTCCCATTCTTAGAAATCACTTTTCCTATGCCAGTTTGAAGGCTGAAGTCCTTATTTAGATTGCACTCTAACCCGACACTCGGTTTGAACAATAAGGCGCTACCACTATCAACGCCTCCTCCCCCTCCGGCACCTATGAGCATTTCGCCATAGAGTTGCCAGTTCTTCCAGCTCGGGCCAAAAACGCCTGCCCCCCAATGTCCCTCTGAATAGCCACCGGCTCCTCCTGCATACGCGCTTAATCCTTGTCCTGTAAGGTACCAAGAATCTCCTCCCATCCAGTCGATTTTACCTCCCATAAGTTGCATATCGCGTGAAGAGCCTCCCTTACGTTGCGCATCAAAATACCATTGGTGCGCCGGGCGAAAGCGCCATTTTGTAGTTTGTATAAGGTCTGTTTCCGTTAAGGGGGCTCCTTTTTGATCCTGAGCAAAGGTTTCCATTACGTATGCCAAATTGAAGCCGACATATGGGGTATCAAAATTGCCATCTGGGGCGGTGAGATAGCCGCCGTCCATAATTAGGCTGAGATGAGGAGAAAGTCGGTATTCCAATCCTAGATTTGCTCGGGCAACAAATCCTCCGCCGGTTTCGACCTCCCCGCCACCGGCGCCGCCGATGGTTAAGGCGGGGAGTAGGGCTAGACGATCGTCTTTGGTTAGGGGAAGGCGATAGCCTAACCCGGCTAAAAGTTCGGCGTACCCGCCTACGCCACCTGATACGGCACCGGCAGTTTCAAAGGTGGCAAACCAGTTGTCATCAAGAAAGTAAGAGTACTCTACGCCGATCAGCCCCAATGAATCATCAATCGACCCACCGGAGGTGGTTTTGCTCCAGCTGGCGGGAGAATAGGTGCGAACGCGGGCGGCTAGGTGCGATCGGTGGCGGCTCACATTGCTCCAGTCGGCTCCGAAGTAATCGGCCGCAGTCAGCCCATCATCTTCCCAATTGAGTGTCAGTGAACTGAAGGGAATATCCACTGAAAGCGCGATTGCATCGCTGGAAATATCTCCGTTGGGGAAGTCTACGTAGGTATAATTCAGGCCCAGTGCGCCCCAGCTAAAGTCGTGCTTGAGACCGACATGTGGGCGGATCATTAACCCTCCTCCTTGCGCCGCGGCACCGCCGCCCCCGGCACCCACATAGCCTCCGGCATCGAGAAACCAGTTATCGGTTAACTGACGTTCCACGCCCAAGGTATAGCCACCAGTAAAAAAACCGCCACGGTGTCCGCTCGCGGCACCGTAAAGAGTGATACCGCCGTACAGCCAAGGGTTGAGTCGATCGTAAGCCCCTATACCGTACAAACCCATGTGTTCGCCTGCATCTGGCATATCAATTTCCTCAAAGGAAAACCGCAAGATGCGATTGCGCCAAGTTGGAGGCTCCATCCAGGCGGCTTTGTCCCCCGCAAACTGAAAAGCTTGTTCAAGGGGGATTGAAATGTTTACAGCATTCGCTGGAGGCCGACTCGCAGGTAACTCCATGAAGTCGACATTAACGGCTTCACCGGAAGGCAGCTCGGATTTCTCCCCCAGATCAGTTTTAACGACAAAATCACTACTCCAACGAAAGGCATTAACTGAAGGAATTAAACCTAATAGAAGCGGTGCAAGTAGTAAGCGTTTCAAATGAAAATCTTTGGTTTGTACTTAGGGTGAGCTGCTAGTCAATTATCCCAAGCTTGCTTTTGTCGTTTGATTCCAGTTTTAGATTCTTGTGTCTTCTTGGCAGTCGAAACCCTTAAGTAGCTGACCTCATACCTTGGTATAAATTCTGTTTTAGGAAAAACTGGCAATTTAGGGTAATTTTTCGCTGACTCCTACTCTTATAAATGGTTTTTTAAAAGTTAGCTAGTGTGTATTAGCTCATCACCATTCCACCATCAACATTTATGACTTGTCCTGTGATGTAGGAGGAAGCCATATGAGAGGCAAGAAAACATACTGTACCTGCAATATGCTCTGGATCACCGAAATATCCTAATGGAATTAAGGAAAGGATTTGATCTGCATTTAAATCTTTAGTCATATCTGTTTGGATAAAACCTGGAGCTACAGCATTAACTGTGATTCCTCTACTTGCAAATTCTTTTGCAGTGCTTTTTGTTAGTCCAATGACTCCTGCTTTCGCTGAAGCATAATTTGATTGTCCTGCATTACCCATGATTCCCACAACAGAAGTGATATTTATAATTCTGCCTTTTTTCCTTTTGATCATTGCTCTTGAGACTGCTTTAGTACAGAGAAAAACACCCGTTAAATTTAGATCTATTACTGATTGCCAATCTTCTGTTTTCATTCTCATCAAAAGGCTATCTTTTGTGATCCCAGCATTGTTAACCAAAATATCTATTTGACCACTTTTTGCTAAAACAGTTTTTATTAATTCGTTTACTGAGTTTTCATCAGCTACATTCGCTTGAACAGCATAGGCTTTCCCGCCTTCCTTTTCTATTAATGAAACAACCTCTCTAGCATTGTGTGGAGAGCTGGAATAGTTCACAACAACCTCTGCTCCTATTTTTGCAAGTGCTATAGCAATGGCTTTCCCAATGCCTCTGCTAGCGCCTGTGATAATGGCAGTTTGCCCTTGTAGAGAAAATGAAGAATTCATGCGATGTTTTGTTGCTTTGATCAATTAGATCAAAGTAGTTGGAACTTAGCCTTTTAAATTAGATCAGTATTGTTTAAGTTGAAAGATTTTAAGGTCTTTCTTAAAAGGAGAAAGTTTTGCATTTATTGATCGCTGCAGCTGGTAGTGGAAAGCGTATGGGGGGTGGTCGCAATAAGTTATTGCTTGAGGTTGAGGGTAGATCCGTTCTTGCATGGACTTTGGGAGCAGTTGAGTCCGCAGATTCTGTTGATTGGATTGGGATTATTGGTCAGCCTTGTGATAAAAAAGCAATAATTTCTATTGCTAAGGAATGCTCGGTGGAGACTCATTGGATTAATGGAGGAGCTACACGCCAAGAATCTGTGCAATTAGGATTAGCTGGGTTGCCTTTAGATGCTGAATTCGTTCTCATTCATGATGGAGCTCGATGTTTAGTTGAACCTGCTTTGTTGGATAAGTGTGCTGAACTAGTTAAAGAAGGCGTATCAGTTATTGCTGCAACCCCTGTTACTGACACAATAAAAAAAGTCTCAAAGAATAGATTCATTGTTGAAACACCCAATAGATCTGAGTTGTGGGCTGCTCAAACTCCACAAGCATTTTCAGTAACGGATTTAAAGAGAGGACATGAACAGGCTCTCGTTAATAATTGGACTGTTACTGATGACGCATCACTTTTTGAAAGATTGGGATGGCCTGTGAAGGTGATTCAAGCTTCTCCCTCAAATATCAAAGTCACTACGCCATTTGATCTATTAATTGCAAAAGCATTAATTTCTATGAGGGATGAATGCTGAGTTTACCTTTGTATCCATCAATAGTTGCTTCCCATCCAAGTGGAAGGGCTGCATTCCCACAGCAATGTCCCACAGGTAAATTGACTAGAATTGGAATATTTAGATCAATACATCTTTCTTTCAGAATTTCTGTCATCGAAAAGGTTTGTTGTTCATATTTTTCCTCTTCTGAGGGAGCATTGAAATTCCCTAAAGCCAGTCCTCCA
Source organism: uncultured Prochlorococcus sp. (assembly GCA_902590775.1). Taxonomy (GTDB): domain Bacteria; phylum Cyanobacteriota; class Cyanobacteriia; order PCC-6307; family Cyanobiaceae; genus Prochlorococcus_E. The sequence continues at coordinate 47,482 of CACIYC010000006.1, read as the reverse complement.
AGATTTTTCAGGAGACCATTTAATCTCAAGTGAGTTAACATTCTGTCAATGCGATAAGGAGCTTCTCCAATGTCTTCTAGTACTAGAATCGCACCGTTCAAATTAGGCATATGTCTACTGCCTATTAGATGTGTTGCAACGGTTAGATTTGTTGCAATTAATGGTCCTTTTGCTATCCCACTAACCCAAGACTCCCCATAGAGATCAGGAACTGATTTGTCAAATAAAAGAGACTTTAATCTTTCTTTGCTCCAATTAGGTTCTTTTGAAAGAGAGTTGACCAATGGCCCATGGATTGAGCCATCAAAACCTGCTGATAGTCGTGCAAGAAGAATTGATGATAAGTCTGAGTAACCAAGTAGCCATCCTTTTTTCCAAGGTTGATGCTGTTCTAGTAAACGAGCAGCTCCCCATCCTCCTCTTGCAAATGCAATTAAAGATGAATTTTCTTGTGAATGGAGTTCTTTGTATCTCACCTGATCTTCGCCTGAAAGGTACCCCCAATGTCGTCCAGGTATGACTTTGTTTTTGCAAGTCAACCCCCAGCTTTCAAAGACTTTTAATCCTTCAAGTAGATGATTCTGGTCATTAACAGGTGAACTTATAGCAATTGTCACTATTTCATCGCCTTCTCTTAATCTCTTTGGTCTTGTTCTAGAGTTAATAAGATGCATAACTTAAGCACTTCCAAGAATTAGTCCCAACAAAATCAAACTGCCTAAAAAAACTTGATGAAGAAAATGCCTGCTAAAATTTCTAGTTTTCTGCCTTTGTTGTTTTAAAACAAATATTTCTCGCTGCATTCCAAAAGTTGCAATGATCCAGATGGGCCAGAAAAGCATTCCTATACCTTGAGTTAAAGCACTAGATGCTATTAGAATTGATGTCATACCATAACATGCAGAAACTGTTCTGAAAGCTTTGTTGCCAAGAGCTATTGCACTACTGTTAAGGCCCAGTTTTTTATCGTCATCTATATCTGCCATTGCATAAACAGTATCAAATCCAAAAGTCCATACCATTGTTGATAACCAACAAGTTGCTAGTGGTAAGCCTCCGTTTAAATCAGATTCAATTGCTGCCCAGGGAATGAGAACAGCAAAGCCCCAACAAATTGAAAGAAGTGCTTGCGGATACTTAAACCATCTTTTCGCAGATGGATATAGCAGAATTGGTATCAAAGAAATAACTGCCAGATATATACATAGAGGTTGACTAGAAGCTGGTAACAGGAAAATAATTTGCAAACTTGCCAGGAGTAAGAAAAAAAGCAATGTAATGGCAGTCGATGCCCTTACTCTTTTTGTAGCTAATGGTCTTTCTTGTGTGCGCTTTACTTGTGCATCAATTTTTTTATCCCAAAGGTCATTAGCAATGCATCCTGCACCACTTACCAAAACTCCACCGACCATTATTAATGAAAACAATTTTCCTCCAGGGGGTGCTGATGGTGCTAGCCAAAGGGACCAACCGGCAGGAATTAGCAAAATTAATCTTCCACTAGGCTTGTCCCATCTGAGTAGTGTTATTAAATCAATGCAGGTGCTCTTAAAGTTTTTCACTTGTAGATTGTTTTTAGAAAGATTAATCATTTACTGCTAGATTTCATTAGATACTTTGAGACTTGTTGTGTCAAAGAGCCCTGTCGAATTAACAGGTGTTGAGTCACTTTCAATTAATCAAAATGAGGGCTTTCAAAGTAAGGACTCTCGCTTTAGAAATAATGAACAGATTCGAAGAGTAGCAGCTATAGATATTGGAACAAATTCAACGCATCTTGTTATATCTTCAGTTGATCCTACCTTGAATACATTTAGCATTGATTTTGCTGAGAAGTCTTCTACAAGGCTTGGCAATAGGGACATAGAGACAGGCCAGTTAACCAACTCTGCAAAGAGCAGGGTTCTTGAAACTTTACTACGGTTCAAAGAACTGGCCGCTAGCCATAACGTTGACGAGATCCTTTTAGCTGCAACTAGTGCAGTAAGAGAGGCTTCAAATGGACGAGAGTTTTTAAATCAAATAAGAAATGAACTTGATCTTGAAGTGGAATTGGTTAGTGGGGCTGAGGAGGCCAGACTGATTTATTTAGGCGTTCTTTCTGGAATGTCTTTTGGCAAGCTTCCTCACTTGCTTTTGGATATTGGTGGAGGCTCTACAGAGTTAATCCTTGCTGATAATAAAGATGCAAGAGCTTTAACTAGTACACGTATAGGAGCGGTAAGTATTCAAAGAGACTTTTTAAAGAAAGAGCCTTTATCTACTCAGCGACTTGATTTTATAAAAACTTTTATTCAGGGTTCTTTGGAACCAGCAATGAATAAGGTTTGTTCTCGTATAGAAGGTGAAGAAAAGGCTGTCTTGGTTGCTACAAGTGGAACTGCTCTTGCTATTGGCGCTCTTGTTGCTTCTGAAGATCAAAACTTTTTGTTGAAGAAGCACGGATATAAAGTTTCAAAAGAAAAATTGGATGAGTTGGTTCAGAAGTTGGTGAGTATGACTCCTGAGCAAAGAAAAAGAATTCCTTCATTAAGTGATCGACGAGCAGAAATAATTGTTCCAGGAGTATTGATAATGCAAATTGCTATGGAAATGCTTCAAGTAGATCAGGTTGTTCTTAGTGAAAGAGCATTAAGAGAAGGGCTGGTGGTTGATTGGATGCTTCGAAAAGGTTTGCTAACTGATAGATTCAGCTTCCAAGCAAGTATTCGTGAACGAACCGTTATTCACCAGGTAGAAAGATTTTCTGTTAATAGGTTAAGTGCTGAACGAGTGGCAAATTATGCAATGGCTTTTTATGACAAAACAAAAGGGCTTTTGCATCAAGACGAAGGAATGGGGAGGGATTTGCTTTGGGCTGCCGCAATGTTGCATTCATGTGGTAAACATATTAATTTAAGTGCTTATCATAAACATTCTTGGTATTTAATTCGACATGGAGAATTATTAGGTTATTCACAAGCTGAACATCTTATGGTTGCAGCTATTGCTAGGTATCATAGAAAAAGTACCCCTAAAAAAAGACATGAAGCTTGGCAAGCTTTAGATAGCAAAGAGTATAAAAAAATAGTTTCTGAAATGTCTTTAATTCTTAGACTAGCTTCGGCTTTAGATCTGAGATCTGAAACTATAAATTTCTCTTTAAATCTCCTTGTTAAATCATCAGAATTAATTGTTCAACTTGTACCAAATGGGAATACGAAAAACTTAGGACTTGAAGAATGGAACTTGAAAAATTGCACCTCAATAGTGAAAGATTTAACTGGAGTAGATCTAAAAGTTGTAGTAGATTTGATTTAATTTAGAAGAAAATTGATTATATATTTAATTAACTTTTAGCTTAAAGTCTTTAAAGTCTTAGGGGCAATCGTCTCGGAATTTTTTTGGTTTGTTTCTAGTATAAATTTTAAAACTATTTTTGTAGTTAGCATCCCTAGGAATAAAGCTAAAAATGCAAAAATTGGAATTAAGATATATGCCATTTTATTCTTAATTAATTTTTCTTTCTTTTGTTTCTTTTCTCCCTTTTCTTCCTTCGCTACCTTTTCTTTCTTTTCTTTTTGAAGGTCAATCTTTTTAGACTTGATTCCTTGGCTTGAAAATTGTCTCAAATCTATATCAATAGAAAGTTTTTCAGAAATTCGCCTAATCATTGCTTTTACATAAATTATTTCTGGAAGCGATTCATAACTGCCATTTTCTATTGATTGTAAATACCCTCTATTTATTTTTAGACTTTCAGCTAAAGAATCTAATGAAATATTTTTTTCTTCTCTTGCCTTTTTTATAATTGGCCCAACACTATTAAGAGTTAGTTGAAAATCAGAGTAGTTTTTAGCTCTGTAATTGTCTGAGTCGGTTCTGTCCACTTATTTTTTTCTAAACAAATGTTTGTGGCCATCATAATAGAGTTTTGATCGTTGGCCATCAGCTTTTAATGCAGGACTGATGATATATAGTGTCGTCCTAAAGAAGCCTTCCTTCCTAGAGATTGCGGCCATTTGATTTAAAGGAACTATTTCTAACCATTGGTCTGACCATGTAACTCTATGACCAATTGCTACTGGTGTTTCTTTCGGATAATGTTTTAAAAGTTTTTCTTGAACATCTTCTACATGTCTAGCACTTAGGTATAAACATAAAGAAGCTCCTATACTTGCAAGGTTCTCAAGTTGTTCTGTGTCAGGGATACCAGTCCTCCCTCCAGTTCTGCTAAGAACAATTGTTTGAACAAGACCTGGAATAGTTAGTTCTTTTTTTAATTCAGATGCAGTTGCTTGATATGCACTTATTCCTGGGATGACTTCTACTTCTATTCCTTCTTCGGCTAATCTACATATTTGTTCTGAGATAGCTCCATAAAGGCAAGGGTCTCCATCATGCAATCTGACAATCCTTTTACCTTGTTTTGAGTTCTTAATAAGCAAATCAAGAATTTCTTCAAGAGTTAAGGAACTTGTTTTATATTTTTCACATTTTTTTGAAACAAGTTCTGCAATGTTTGGAGAGATCAATGAATCTGTCCAAACAAGCACCTCAGCCTCTTTGAGTCTGTTTAATGCTCTTACTGTTAGCAAGTCTGTGGCTCCAGGTCCTGCTCCAACTATTGATAAAGGTTTCATGATTCTCTTTTTGGAGTGATACCAAAACTTGGCATTTTTCGTTTCCTTTGATAAATCCACCAAAGTCCAAAGATGCCAAGTCCTATTAGGAGGAAGCTCATCAATTGAGCAATTCTAATCCCGCCGTAACAAAAAGGTGGTATTGCACCTAAGCAAAGTGAATCAATTCTTAGGCCTTCGATCCAAAAACGACCAATGCTATAACTAATTAAATATATGCAGCTTAAAGCTCCTGATGGTAATTTTATTAATCCAGAAATATTCAATCTAAAAAGGAAAATCAAAAATAAGAAAATACAAAGATTCCAAATAGACTCATAAAGAAATGTTGGATGAAAAAAACTCTGATCGGAAAAGATCTCGGGTCTTGACTCATAAGGAATGAATAATTTCCAAGGTTTATCTGTAGGGAGTCCAAAAGCTTCGTTATTAAAAAAATTCCCCCAGCGTCCTATGGCTTGTCCAAATATTACTGATGGCAATAGAACATCTAGAACATCCCAAAAGCTTTCTTGTTTAATCTTACAGAAAACAATTAGGGAAACTGTTCCCATTATCAATGCTCCATGAATAGCTATTCCTCCATTCCATATTTCAAGAAATTTTGGTATTTGGATTTTTAGAGTAAAAATATTTATTTCACTCCAAAAATCCACCCCATTGTAATTTCTCCATTCAAATAAAACATAATAGAACCTTGCTCCAATTAAGGAACTTAAAACCATTATTGGCATCAGATCATTGATTATTCCTTTTCTTAAATTTCTATATTTTCCAAGATAAGTAGAAAGATTTAGACCAATAAATACTGATATGGCTATAAGTATTCCATACCAGCGCAAAGTTAATGGTCCAATTTTTAAAAGCTCTGATCCAGGAGACCTGAGAAAGGTCGCAATTGTCTCTTCCATCTACAAAATTATGACCTGATTATTATGTCTTAAATACCTTCTGCAGCCTGAACTTTCTCAACTTGCTTTTTCTTTAGTACTAGTAGTATTTGAGTTAAAGCAACACCTGCAAAGAAAGCTAATAAACCTAACACTCTTGCTGGACTTTGTAGAACAATTTCAGTATCTAATTGCCCAAAACCACCTACATTAGGGTCATTGGTGAGGGCGGATCCGGCTTCAATTTTATCTCCTTCTTTAACTAATAGGCTTGGTCCTACTGGTATTGTCTCGATAATTGTTTCACCATCATTAGTTTGAATATTAATATTAGTAGATCCATCTTCCAAGGTTTCTACAGATGAAATTGTTCCTGATTTAGTAGCTGTAAAAATAGAATTATTGCTTTTTTCACCTGTTGGATAAACTTGCCCTCTCCCTCGGTTTCCTCCTACATTTATTGAATACTTCCCAAAACGAATATTTTTATTAGTAGCTGGATCTGGAGAAAGTATAGGGAAGACAATTTCTTTATTTTGATCACCTGGTAATGGTCCTACAAGAATTATATTTTCTTTTTCTTCACTGTATTGAGTGAAGTAAACCCCTTTTGTCTCCTCCTTAATATCGTTAGTCCAACGATCTTGAGGTGCAAGTTTAAAACCATCAGGGAGCATAACAATAGCTCCTACTTGAAGTGGAACCTTGCTGCCATCTGCGCCAATTTCTTCTGTTCCATCTTTATAAGGAATTTTGACTGCTGCTTTAAATACGCTGTCAGCTCCTACTGACTGAGGCACTTCAACTTGAGTTGTCATCTTTGCAAGGTGACAGTTTGCACAAACCAACTTTCCAGTAGCTTCTCTAGGGTTCTCATAGTTTTGTTGGGCCCAAAAAGGATATGCCCATGTTGCAGATGGAGAAACTATTAATGAGAGTCCTATTAGCAAGGATCCTAGGAAAAAAGTAAGTATGCGACGCATGGTTTGATTTAAATAGTGACTTAGGGAAAGAAAGAAAAATTTAGAAATTAAATTAGACCCACCATGGTTTGTCTCCAGTCCTGAAGTCTGTTTCTGTCCATTGACTTACAAAAACACTGTCATCTTTTATATCTACATGCGTTAAGGGAAGGGAAAGTGGCGCTGGACCTCTAACCACTTTTCCATTTGCATCATATTGGCTTCCATGACAAGGACAAATATATTTATTCGCTCCGCTATTCCATGGAACAACGCATCCAAGATGAGTGCAAATTGCATTTATTCCAAAATTGCCAATTGCTCCGTCTCCATCAACAATTAAATAAGTAGGGTCCCCTTTTAGCCCTTGAACAAGGCTTCTGTCACCTGCAGGGTGAGTAGAAAGCCATCCCTCACTGGTTACTGAATTTCCCAATTCATCTTTAGCAGTTGTTCCGCCAGACCCACCACCAGCTCTTAGAGGCATGAAAAAATTTGCCACAGGATATAGAGCTCCTAATGCAACTCCTGTTGCAGTTCCAAATGTGAGAAGGTTCATGAACTGCCTTCTTCCCATTGAGGGCACATCGCTAGGACTCATTTGTGTCATGCCAGATGTTCACACAGCTCATAATTGTCACCATTATGACCTGTAAAGGTGCTCTCCTGTTTGAAAAGGTAGGTTTCTAAATAAGATTTATTTGATTTTGAGGTTAATTTGCTCTCTAGAAATCCTTTGAACAACCCATTGGCAGTCGAAGAAGTGATTAAAGTGCTTCGAAATCGTTGGGGAGTTACATATGATTTAAGAATTCTAAAAAAAGATAAAAGACTTTATTTTCAAATAATGTGGGGTTTTTTAGAAAAGCAATCTTTTCCCTTAACTGAGAAGGAGTATCGCGAAAATCTTGCTGAAGTTCTAGATGTTGTCAATCGCTTAGGTAAATCATCAAATGTTAGAAATTGGTTATTAAAAATTGAAGGGAAGCCTAGGTTGGGGAAAGCGCTTAGTTTGCCTTTGATGGGGGATGAGCGATTGGAGGAGTTTCTTCTTTGAACTGATTTGTAATTGCAACTAATAAAACACCAAATAAAAATAAAATGGATATAGAACTTGCTAGGAGAATCATTGTAATGGGATCTGTTGAGGGAGTGATTATCGCTCCTGCAATAGCAGATGACATAACTACCCATTTCCAAGCAGAAAGCATTTCTTTCCAATTAATTAGGCCTAAAACTCCTAATAGAAGTTGAAGAATAGGAATTTGAAAAGATAATCCAGTGCCAAGCATTAGTAGTAAAACAAAATCTAAATATTTTTCAATAGACCAAAGTGGCTCAACTACATCAGAACCATATTCGACAAGAAATTTTAGTGCAGCTGGGAGAAGAGCCCACCAAGCAAAAAATATGCCTACTAAAAATAAAATTGTTGATCCAGCTACTGCTGGAGCAATTAACTTTTTCTCGGCTTTTGTAAGACCAGGTAATATAAAGGAAAGGAGTTGAAAGACTATGTATGGAAGAGCAATTGCAAAGCCTGAATATCCCGCAACTTTAATTGATACAAACAGGAACTCTCCAGGAGCAAGCTGAAGGAAATGAACCGAGTAGGCTGGTGCTTCTAATAATTTTACTAAGGGTTTTACTAATAAAAAGCTTGCAAAGGCACCAATAATTATTGCGATAAGAGATTTTAAAATTCTTTGCCTTAATTCTTCAAGGTGATCAAGCAATGGCATTTGCTTGTCATGAGATTGCTCGAATGACATTCTTCTTAGTCTGAAGAAAATTGGGGATCCTTTTTTTTGTTAGTTTGTAACTTCATATTGATATCTAGAAAATCATAAATATTTCAGCAAAAGTTACTTAAATATATGATTTAGCTTTTAAAAAATATTTTGTAGTTATTAATTGTAATTGATTTTAAGCAAATCTACTTCGCTTTGAATTGTTTTGCCGATTACTTTTTATCGATGACTGGGATGCTGTTGGGTCAGGAAGGATAAATGGAGGGCAATCATTCAAAGAAGAAGCACCATATTTTTTGTATTCTTTATATCCTCCCATTTTTCCATTAGTTTTCATTAGTGCACTAATGAAAACTAATAGAAGAAACACTGTAGGAGCACCAACAATCAAAGCAGCACCAAAGATGTAACCGATTAGAAATTCAGCAAAAGTATGATTGCCTAAGAATTCATGTGAACCAAGAATAAATTCAAACATTAAAAGCCCTTCATTTGGCTATTGATGATAGATCATTTTATGCATTTTTAGTTGATTCTTCTAGATACTTTTGACCATTGAAAGGGTCACCCCATACCACCTGGCTTTCTCTTGGGCTAACAATCCCAGGGGCTGTTCCTTTAAGTTTTTGAAGTTTATGAGTAGGGACCATCAAAACAGATACTTTGTTGTTTTGCCTTGCTTTGCTAAAAAATGCTGCCAAATCAGCCCCAAGCTTTAAATCTGACTCTTGGGGAAGCCTATTTGAAGATTTGATGACAACATGACTCCCAGGACATTCTTGTACATGGAACCACAAGTCTCCTTTACGGGACTTTTTTATGCTGATTAATTCATTTTGTCGGTGATTGCGTCCTATTTGAATTATCAAACCACTAGGGCTTCTTAATTCAAGTATGCCTTTGATAGGATTTCTTCTGAGAGGCTTTGGCTTTTTTGTTTTATTTTGGGTTCTAGAAATCAGGAAAATATCCAAGTCCTCTTTGAGAGAGAAAATATTTTTTAATTTTTCTTTTATGTCTTCATCTTCATTATTTAATATATAGTCAATGTATAAATCTGTTTCATTTAGGAAATTAATCTTTTGTTTATGAAAATGAATTCTTTCTTGTAGGATTTTTTTAGATCTTTGAAGCTTTTTAACTTTTAAATAAAGATTTTGGGCCTCTTTTATTTTTTCTTTGCTTGGGTAATTTGAAGAAAGTATATTGTCTGCTTTTACTTTAAGAGAGTTTGTATCTAATGAATTTTTGAATAATAGTTCTTGCCTTTCTAATAAATCTTTCTCAGATTCTTTCTTCTTTTTTGACTCTATTGAGATTTGGTTGAGGATTTGATTGAATTTATTTTTCTCCAATTGTTTTTTATAGTAGTTCCCAATCTCAAGACTTATGTCTATGTTCGAAGATGAATTTAAATTATTTATTTTCCAGACTCTATAAGGGGTAGGGCCTCTAAAACATAGACAGAAGTTTTCCTCTTCTAAATCTTTCACCCATTTAGTCCATCTTGAAAATAAATTCCTCCATTTCTCATCTGATAGTTGGTCAACATGAAGATTAAGTATTGGTTTTGATTCATCTTCTCTCTCTCCTGCTAGTTGTATTAATAATGCAGGACTAATTCCTTGAAAAGTATTGCAGAGAGCTTGCTTTAGTGGAATTGGAATGATTGAAAGCTCAGATTTCCAGTCTTCAAATGATTGCCCTCTATTAGGCTCAATCCCTTGCAATGGTGGAGGTGAAACATATTTATCTCCCGTACCAATTGGCCTAAAACGAGATTGATTTTCACGAACTTGTTTCCCTAGTGTTATTACTTGTCGCTTGTCATTTAGAAATAAGAGATTACTATGCCTCCCCATGATCTCAATTACAAGAGATTTTTGAATATTTTCATTTGGACGAAATCCCAAGCCAAATTCAGCTATACGATCAAAACCTTCTTGCTTTAATTCGACTAAAGCCATCCCTCTTGATCCAAATTTAATTTGTTTGCTTAGAGTGCTTTCACCTTTGATTTTTTCAGGAGGATATATTTGGATAATTCTTGCTGAATCTGCATGCCAACTGATTTCAACCCAAACAAGTTTTTCTAATGTTCTAAAGGCAATTTGTAGTGTATAAGCATCTAATTGTTGCACTTTTTCCAAACGGCTAGGAATTATTTTTGTTCGTAAATTGGTTAGGACAGCCCTTAGACTGGTTATATCCATCCTTTGAATATTTGAATGCTTTCCATGATTCGTTTGGTAATTCTTCGCAGACATGCTTATATTCTCCGCGAATGCAATTGAACTAATGCTATGACTAATAACAATGGTTTGACTGTAATTACTGGACCTAGTGGTGTTGGAAAAGGGACTTTGGTCAGAAATTTGCTTGAAGATAGAAAAGACATATGGCTTTCAATTTCTGCTACTACTAGGCCGCCTAGGGACGGAGAACAAGACGGAAAGGATTACTTTTTCTTAAATAAAAAAAAGTTTCAAGATTTGGTTGCAAATGATGGTTTTCTTGAATGGGCTGAATTTGCAGGAAATTTTTATGGAACTCCTAGATCGGAAGTAGAAAAGAAGCTTGAAACTGGCAGAAAAGTATTACTCGAAATTGAATTAGAAGGGGCTAGGCAGGTTAGAAAAAGTTTCCCAGAAGGGTTTCAGATCTTCTTGGCACCTCCAAGTTTTCAAGAACTTGAAAAACGAATTCGAGGAAGGGCAACTGACTCTGAGGAATCTATTAAAAATAGATTGATTAGAGCTAATAAAGAATTAGAAGCTCAAAGAGAATTTGATGCAATTGTAGTTAACGATAATTTAAATATTGCCTTGTTGGAAATTAAAAAACTTATTTAAAGATTACTTTCATAACTGTTATAAACCAGGATGAAATAATAGATCTGGGACAAATCGATTCCATTCAACAAGAATACCTGCAGTGATAACTATCCAAATAGCTGACACAACTGGTGCGGATCTAAACCATTTAGTTTGGAAGATTTTAAACATTAGTAACTAGTAATTAAGTGAATTAGTTTTATAGGAAAAATTTATTTTTTCAATTTTACCTAGGGCCATTCAAAGAAATGTTCTCATCTTTTTCTCGAAGATCTCCACTTCTTCCTTGTTTGTTTGCTTCAACTGGCCAAGCAGCTCCTTTTATTAAGCATTGTCTTGCTAATGCAAAGTCAATGAATATCTCTTTATCAGCAGGATTTTTTGACTGCTTTGATGCTCTTAGATACTCTCTACCAGACCAACCAATAATTCCTGCAATGTAAATAAAAATGTGACCAGGAATTAATATGTCACCTTCATGATGACGATTGGCAAGGGCACCGAAAGGCTCAATTGTTGCACCAATGATTAAATGGGGGAGGCCATCATCTCCACATGATGCTTTGCTATAGCGTTCAAATCTGGCTATGTCTTTTGGTGTAGTTGCTCCACTAGCACGCTCTTGAAAACGAGCGTTTTCTGAGCAAGGTGTTAGTGCAGAAGCTGTAAATTCAGTACTGGGTCTATCAGGATTGACAGTTTCACCAGCTGCATTGACTATTGGTGCTAAACCTAAAAAGAGGAAAGCGGATAGAAGAATTGAGAAGAGACGACGCATTAGTTCGAATCCTTATTTAACCTGTCTTAATAGAACAGGATTCACTACACCTAAGTTAAATGAGATACGCATAAATGATGCATACAGTGCTCTCCCTCGAAACAAGTTGTGACGAGACTGCCGTGGCTGTAGTCCAATTTAAGGATGGTAATTTCCATGTTTTATCAAGTTTAATCGCTTCTCAGGCAGACGAGCATTCCCAGTGGGGGGGCGTTGTCCCGGAGATTGCTTCAAGAAGACACCTTGAAAATATCCCTTTCCTATTAGAGGCTGCAGTTGAGAAATCTGGTCTTGATTATTCTGCGATCAATGCAGTTGCAGCAACAGCAACTCCTGGATTGACTGGAGCCTTGATAGTTGGTTCAGTAACTGCTAGAACTTTAGCTTGCCTATATGGTCTTCCTTTTTTAGGAATTCATCATTTGGAAGGTCATCTTGCCTCTGCTTTCCTTTCAGCAAATCCTCCGTCTCCACCTTTCTTATTATTATTAGCAAGTGGGGGACATACGGAATTGATTAAAGTTAGTCAAGATTTGGAATATAAAAGGGTTGGATTTAGTCACGATGATGCTGCTGGCGAAGCTTTTGATAAGGTCGCAAGACTGTTAGGCCTCCCTTATCCAGGTGGACCTGCTATTGAGGAAATCTCTAAGAGTGGAGACCCTAAACGCTTTGTTTTTCCTAAGGGAAAGGTCTCAAATCCTTTGGGGGGATTTTATCCATATGATTTTTCATTTAGTGGACTGAAGACCTCAGTCTTACGAAAAGTGGAGAATCTCAGATTGATGGAAGATGAAATCCCTTTAGCTGATATTGCCGCAAGTTTTGAGCATGTTGTTGCTGAGGTTTTAGTAGAGAGAAGCCTTAAATATGCTTTAGATTATGATATTTCTTCTTTGGTTCTGGTTGGAGGTGTTGCTGCTAATAGTTGTTTAAGAGCAATGATGATTAAAGAAGCCCGTTCTAAATCTGTGACTGTTCACTTTGCCCCTAAGTCTTTTTGCACTGATAATGCTGCAATGATAGGCACTGCTGCCTTGTTGCGATTAAGATCTGGTACAAGTCCTAGTTCAATAGGACTTGGCGTTTCTGCGAGGTACAATTTAGATAAGGCAGATTTCCTTTACGATGCTGTCCCACCTTTCTGAAATGTCATTGATAACTTTTTTAATTTAAAAATTTTAAGTTTATGAATTTACCTCCACCTGAAAAAGATGAACAAGATCTGAGATCAACTGTTAGTAAGCAGGAGCTCAATGCATGGAAGAGAGGTTTTACACCTCAAGCAGAAATATGGAATGGGAGAATGGCTTCAATTGGATTAATAATAGGACTCTTTCTTTTGATATTGGTGAACAATTTACTATCAGCTAATTAATAAATTTCCTCATCTGCATCTTTTTTTTTGAGAAAGGACGTGAGTATTTTTATCAAACTTAAAATCTTTATTGCATTTTCCTCTTGATTAGTCAATTTTTCTAAGCTAATAATTGGGTTTGAACTTATTTGGGAAATACTTTATTTGAAGCTCTGCAAAATTAGTATTAGTAATTAAATATGCTTTCTCTCCTTAAAGATCATTGGATAGAACTTATCCTTTTGAATTTCTTTTTCTATGACTCCTGAGCGGCTAGGACTGCTTTGGGGAGTCACTGTTTTTGCTGGGGCAGGGGCAAGACTTGTTTCAGTAATTACTGGCTTTCCAGGAGTTGTGTTGCTTCTCCTTTCTGGCCTATTGATTGGAAGATCTGGATTGGGATTGGTTGAGCCTCTTGATTTAGGTCAAGGACTTGAAATAATTGTGGGGTTATTAGTGAGTCTTGTCCTTTTTGATGGAGGGCTAAATCTTCGTTTGCCAGGCGACACTATAAAAGCAACTGTTTTAAGAATTTCTGTAATCAGATTCTTTGTATCTTTAGTTGCAGTTTGGATTACTGCTCATTTTCTTGCAGGCTTAGCTTGGAATGTTGCGGCAGTTTATAGCGCAATTGTTTTAGCAACTGGACCTACTGTAATTACTCCTCTTGTTCAGCAAATTCGCCTGGCTTCTCCCTTGGGGGATGTCCTTGAAGCAGAAGGTTTGTTCTTAGAGCCCATAGGTGCTGTTTTGGCATTGCTTCTTCTTGAGTTGTTAGTTGGAGATCTTCATGGATGGAAAGAATTGCTTTTTGGTTTATTGGCAAGGTTGGGAGGTGGAGTTTTTATTGGTTTATTTGCAGGATGGATTCTTTCAGAAGTCTTAAAGAGGATAAAAGCTGATTCCGCAATAGGAATTAGGCTTCAAATTACTTTGGGAGTTCTTTTTTTGCTCTATGGAATATGTGAATGGATTTTGCCTGAATCAGGATTGCCTGCTTCAGTAGCTGCTGGTTTTATTGTTGGTAGAAGCCCTTCAATCGAGGTTGATAAATTAGATGAATTAATTAGAGAATTAGCTCAGTTGGCTATAACCATGCTCTTTCCGCTTCTTGCAGCAGACGTTTCTTGGAGAGAATTAAGCCCACTTGGTTGGGGTGGTGTTAGTTGTGTTTTGGTTTTGATGTTAGTTGTTCGTCCTTTAGCGGTAAGCCTTGCAACTATTGGACTTCCTTTAGACATAAAGCAGCGTTTATTTCTTGGATGGCTAGCGCCTAGGGGTATTGTCACAGCTGCAGTTGCGTCATTATTTTCTATTCGTTTAGAGCAAGCAGGTGTATTAGGCGCAGGACGTCTTCAGGGATTGGTATTTTTGACTATTCTAATGACTGTAGGCATTCAGGGACTTACAGCAAAGCCTTTGGCTAAGAGATTTGGTTTGCTTGCTACAGATGAGATTAATTCCTCTTAAAGACATCTTTTGATTCTATTTTTGTCTGAATTTTTCATTGCAAGAAGACTCCAGGAAGTAAGTAAATCTGGTCCTTGAATACTTCCAAGAAGAGCAACTCTAAGACTTTTCATTGTTATCCCTTTCTTTATTCCTAAGGATTTGGAGCAATCATTTATCAAATTTTTAGCTATTGAAAAGTCCTTCCCATCCCAAGGAGTTTGTTCTAACAATTGAAAAATTATCTTAAGGCTTTCTTTTGCTCCTTCAATACTTAATTGTTTAAGTCCATCTTCTTGGATTGAGGGGGTTTCAAAGAAAATACGACTTTGTTCTAATCCATCATTTAGAAGAGTAAGAGATGGGCCAATTAGTTCTGAAAGCTTTAAGCCCCAATCTTCGCTCTGCAATTCCCAGCCTTCCTTTTCCCAGAGAGGTCTAAGAAAACCAAGAAGTTTTTTAGGGGACCAACTGTGAATCTCTTGCGCATTTAACCATTTGAGTTTATCCCAATCAAATTTTGCTCCAGCTTTATTGACCCTGTCAAAATCAAAAACAGAAGATGATTCATTTAAGGAGAAGATTTCTTCCATCCCATCAGGAGGAGACCATCCAAGTAGAGTCATATAGTTTGTCATTGCTTTAGGGGTGTAACCCATTGCTCGAAAATCACTTATTGAAGTAACTCCATCTCGTTTGGAAAGTTTTCTCCCATCTGGATTAAGAATTAATGGTGCATGAGCAAAGCTTGGAGGTTTTAGTGCAAGAGCTTTGTATAGCAGTAATTGTTTGGCAGTATTTGAAATGTGATCTTCTCCACGGATTACGTGAGTGATTTTCATTTCTGAATCATCTAATACGACAACCAAGTTATATAAAGGATCTCCAATTTCATTTGCTGGTGCTCTTCGAGATATGACCATGTCTCCCCCTAGATCTTTACTATCCCAAGTCATGTGTCCTCTAACCATGTCTTTCCATATAACAGACTGATCCTCGTCAATACGAAATCGGATTACAGAAGATCTTCCTTCTTCAAGGAAATTTAATTCTTGTTCTTTTGTGAGATTTCTATGTCGATTGTCATAGCGAGGTGCTTCCCCAGCTTTGATTTGTTTATCTCGCAAAAATTGAAGTTCTTCTTCTGATGTGTAACACCTATAAGCAAGACCTTCTTTGAGTAAATGACTAATTGCATCTTTATGTTTTTCGATGCGATTGCTTTGAATAATGGGAACTTCATCCCAAGTTAATCCAAGCCACTTTAGCCCTTCAAGAATATTCTCTGTATATTCGTTTTTTGATCTTTCTTTATCTGTATCTTCTATTCGAAGCAAAAAAGAACCATTGTTTTTGCGGGCAAACAACCAGTTGAATAGAGCAGTCCGTGCTGTACCTATATGTAAATGTCCTGTGGGACTAGGTGCGAGTCTTACTCTAACTTCCAATTGCTTTAACAATTTAGGTACGGGACCGACGGGATTCGAACCCGCAACTTCCGCCGTGACAGGGCGGTGCTCTAACCAGTTGAACTACGGTCCCAAGTTTTGGGAACTCCTTAATTAGGAATGTTTCTTGGAGGAGTTCTAATGCAAGGAGTTTTGCAAAAGAACTATAAACCTATCACCTCATTTAATGCATCCTTTGAAAAACCTTGATTTTAAGGTTGTTATTCGTTATTTAAAAGCGAAAAACATTCATAGGAATCATGGTCGGAACCCAGCTGGTTCAATAAGACGAACTTGGTTACCTCGAGCCGTGAATTCACGGCCTTGGTCGCTTTGCACTACAACTCTCCCACCAGATTTGACTCGTATTACACGTGCCCTAACCCAGCCAAGAGCTGCAGACTCAAGGACTTTTACAACATCACCAGGTTGAAGGTCTAACTCCATTCGTAAAACAAAGAAACTGTTGATTAGGGTATGGAACGCGCCGTGGAGGACTTGAACCCCCGACATCAGGTTTTGGAGACCTGCGTTCTACCAACTGAACTAACGGCGCATTATAGATGCCCTAAGTACCAATGTGTGAAAATGGTATTTGGATGGAACGAGGTCGGAACCTCAGCGATCAAAGCGCTGCTTGACTCGTGTTGCTTTACCAACACGATCACGAAGGTAAAAGAGCTTCGCTCTTCTTACTTTACCGCGACGCTCAACTTTTATAGAAGCAACTTGTGGACTATGCACCATGAATACTCTTTCAACCCCTATTCCTTGAAAAATTCTACGAACAGTTATGGTTTGATTTACTCCTCCATGACGTTTGGCAATTATAACTCCTTCATAAGGCTGTACTCGCTCCTTATTCCCTTCACTAATGCGGACTCCTACACGAACTGTATCCCCTACATATATATCTGGGACTTTTGTCTTCTGCTGAGACTTTTCAAACTTTTCAATAAGCATGTGAGCATTTGACTTTGAAGAGCTTGGACTAGAGGTTTTCACCTTAACTGTTTTTTTGGAAGTAGCTTCAGAGGAATCTTGAGCTAATTCTTTAGTCTCCTCTTCACTTGGAGGAGTATTTTTTAAATCTTCCGTCATCCCAAATTTGATTTTGTTTTCCCAAGGTTCATTGTAACTGTTCATTAATCAATTTTAGATAATCATTTTCTTCTTAATGAGCTTTTGCAAGTCAAGATTACATCCTTGAAAATTGATGCATGGTATTTCTAATGCATTTTTCAGATTAGAGAATGATTCATAGTCATTAGAGGATCCATCTATCTCCAATTTTGAATTGTTTATGGATATTCAAAAATTGATAACTTATAATTAGACTTAATACTAGAAAGCTCTTCAGGGAGAGCTTGAAATTCGAAGTATTTTCAAAATATTAGACATGAATAAACTTTTCGCTGATTTGCTTGCAAGTTCATCAAGCCAAAAAACTAATGTTGGCCCACGTATCCAGCAGAGAAGAGGTGTCGAGATCAAATCAGCTAGAGAAGTTAAGATTATGCGTAGATCTAGCAAAATTGTTGCAACTGTTTTAAAGGAAATAAATGAAATGGTTGAACCTGGAATGACAACCGGAGATCTTGATAAATATGCAGAAAAAAGGATAAAAGATATGGGAGCTTTGCCAAGTTTTAAGGGATATCATGGCTTCCCTGGAAGTATTTGTGCAAGTATTAATAATGAGGTTGTACATGGTATACCTAATACAAAAAGAATTATTAAATCTGGTGATCTTTTAAAAGTTGATACAGGTGCTTTTTTTGATGGATATCATGGGGATAGTTGTATCACAATATGTGTTGGGGATGTATCAAATAAAGCAAGGAAATTAAGTGAAGTTGCTCATGAATCTTTGATGGCAGGCTTATCAAAAATTAAGGCTAATAACACTCTCTTAGATGTAGCTGGTGCAATAGAAGATCATGTCAAAAATAACAATTTTAGTGTTGTTGAAGACTATACAGGGCATGGAGTTGGTAGAAACCTTCATGAGGAACCGTCTGTATTTAATTTTCGAACAAATGATTTACCTAACGTAACCTTAAGATCAGGAATGACTCTTGCAGTTGAACCAATTCTTAATTATGGAGATAAAAGATGTAGAACTCTTCGAGATCAATGGACAGTAGTGACTAAAGATGGAAGTTTGTCAGCACAATGGGAGCATACTATTTTGGTTACCAGTGAAGGCTGTGAAATATTGACTGATCGAGGCTAGAAAAGATTCTTTTAGGTTTTACTTTGAAATTTAAAAAAGTTAAAATATATCTCCCTACACATTTCAGTTAAAGGCATAATTAGATAGGTAATTGGATTAGGCGTTACAATAACTAACTTAGATGAACCTATCGATTTATTGATAATTGTATTAGCAACAAAGTCTGCATTCATTATACCTATAGGATTTAATTGCGAACGAAATGGACCTAAGATTAACTTCTTAAGTCTTAGTTTCTTTTGTTCATCTGTCGTAAGTGAGCTATATTTAAAGCTTACTAATTGACCAATTAATCTTTTACTAATTTCATATGAAGGACTAAATGCAGGCTGGATTTCCGCTTCTGATGTATTGATCCAAATCTCTTTATACCTTGAGGTATCTTGCTGTCCTAATGCAATTTTTGCAAAACTTTCAATAAGGCGCCAATTGCTTAGAGCATTTACTTCAATAGCTTTATTTAGTGAATCGGTATCGAGATTCCCTCCTGGATTAATTCCATGATTAAGTATCAAAATATCTAAGTTTCCTAGAAGTTTGTCCAGTTCCTTCTCATTTCCGCAATGCCAATGAACCCATTGGTTTGGGCCATCTTTTACATCAACCTTTTTTTCAATTGATCGATGAGTTATGCCAAAAACAAAAGACCCTTTTTCTCTAAGAACTTTTGCCAATGCCATTCCAAGAGTCCCTGAAGCACCTGTAATGCCTACTTTTCGGTTTTCCCAAAAAATTTTCTCGCTATGTTCATCAATTTTGTCTTGATTGAGAAAAGCCATTAAAAAATAGGGATCTCAGGACGAGATTATTAATGCGAGGTTAGAAAAAAGGAATAGCAAAGCGTTTAATTCCTTGGATCCCAACATTATTTTGCCAAAAAACAATCACTATTCTATATATATGACTAATATTTAGTTATAGCTGATAGATGGAGTCCGCTCATGGGTAAGACCTTGATGATTGGGTCTTGCGAGTCTTTTAGTGGGAAATCAGCCTTAGTGTTGGGTGTCGCTAGATACTTAAAAGCTCTAAATGTGAGAGTTCGTTTTGGTAAGCCTCTTGCTACAAGTATTGAGTTGAATGAAGAAAATATCAACACTTCATCCCCTTTGATAGATGATGATGTTCGCTTCATAGGCTCGATTGTTGGATTAAAAGATGATCATCTGATTCCATCTGTGGATCTCTTGGCTACCAATACAGCCGAAAAACGACTTTTTGATTCATTTATTGCCCCTGGAGAACGTTTTGAATCATTGAAGGAAAAACTTAATGATTCTTTTGAAGGCTTAAATATTTTGGAAGCAGCAGGGAGTATTGATGAGGGTATGCTTTATGGGTTGAGCCTTTCTCAGCTTTCTAAAGAATTTCAAGCAAAGGTCTTATTAGTTCATTTGTGGAAAGACAGCCGAAGTGTTGATGCTTTGTTGGCGGCTAAAGCATCTCTTGGGAGTCGCTTGTTGGGAGTTGTACTAAATGCTGTTACACCAGATGATGTTAAAGATCTTAAAGAGCAAATAGTACCCGCGTTAAAAGCACTTGACATTGATGTCTTTGGGGTAATGCCTAGGTCCCCGCTTTTAAGAAGCGTGACTGTAGAAGAATTAGTAAGAAGACTTCAAGCTCGTGTTATATGTTGTTCAGAGAGGCTTGAGTTGATGGTTGAAACGTTAAGTATTGGAGCTATGAGTGTTAATTCGGCTATGGAGTTTTTTCGCAAACGCCGAAATATGGCAGTTGTCACTGGAGCTGATAGAACTGATATTCAACTTGCTGCATTGGAAGCTTCTACGCAATGTTTGATTCTTACAGGAGCTGGAGAGCCATTGCCTCAGTTGATAAATCGTGCTGAAGAGTTGGAAGTACCTTTGCTGAAAGTGGAGAGTGATACTCTTTCAACCGTAGAGGTTATTGAACAGGCTTTTGGTCATGTTCGTTTGCATGAAGATGTAAAAGCTTCTTATGCATTTAGATTGGTTGAAGACAATTGTGATTTAAAAAGATTATTTAGCTTTTTAGGTATCCCCTCAAAATCGTAAGATCATTGCTAGGTTCAAATAACAGTAAGAGAATTTCTTTGCGTCGAAGTCAATCGCTAGATTTACCTCAAACAGGGAGCATTGATACGTTGGCTCAAGAGTTGGCGTTATTACAAGATAAAGGGAAAAGAAGAATAGCTTTTTTAGGAAGCAGGCATGTCCCCGTCGTGACAATACATCTTGTTGAATTAATTGCTCGTTCTTTGGTACAAGAAGGACATTCTCTTATCACATCTGGTTCTCAAGGGGTTAATGCTGCTGTTATTAGAGCGACTCTAGAGGTTGATCCTTCTTTGCTGACAGTTTTGCTTCCGCAGAGCCTTGATCGCCAGCCCAGTGAAATATGCAAGTTATTAGATCAAGTTTTGCACCTGGTTGAGAAGCCTGACAATGATGACTTGTCTTTACCTATGGCAAGTAGTTTATGTAATCAGGAAATAATTAGCCGTTCTGATCAGCTTATTTGCTTTGCATTTCATGATAGTGAGACTTTATTGAGTAGTTGTCATAGCGCTGAAGATATGGGTAAGGTTGTTAGCCTGTTGTTTTTTGATTAGCTTTTTTATGATGGGATTTCTTTAAATCTCTTTGACTTTATTATTAGCTATAATATGAATCTATATAGTTGATTATCATGGCCGCATCTTATTCTTTTGATGTTGTTTCGGATTTTGATCGTCAAGAGTTGGTTAATGCAATTGATCAAATTAAAAGAGAAGTTTCACAACGTTATGATTTAAAAGACTCAAATAGTGAGATCATTTTAGAGGAAGAAGAAGTTGTTATTGTAACTACCAGCGATATGACCTTGAAAGCAATAGTAGATATCCTTCTCCAAAAAGCTACCAAAAGAAAGTTATCTTTAAAGATTTTTGATTTCAAAGATTCTATGATTGTTTCGGGGAATAAGATAAAGCAAAATATTGCTTTAAGAAAAGGACTGGATCAAGATATAGCAAAGAAATTAAGTAAAGATGTGAGAGATCAACTTAAAAAAATTACTGTTTCAATCCAAGGTAATAGCTTAAGGGTTTCAGGAAAGAATAAAGATGAATTGCAATTAGCGATAGAAATACTTAAGAAAAAAGAAGAAGAGTATGAAATACCATTACAATTTGAAAATTATAGATAATTAGGGCAAAACTTCATAAAAAATGGATTCAATTTTGGTTCATTCATTAGCTATAAAGACAATCGAACTTTTAAAGCAATCGCATAATTTTGAGCTTGAGAAGGCTTGTTGGATGGTAATTCACGAGCACCATCATGGATTAATGCCTTTTGAATATGACATAAGAGAAGTAGATGAAACTCTTTATCTTGAGGTTTTGGATGTTGCTAAAGGCCTCTTGGAAAATTGATTTTATTTTGATTACAAAATCAATTTAATTGATTTAACTACAAAATTTGCGATATAAAGATATGCTCTAAGTATTGGAAAAATTTTATGACTAACCCTATTCGAAATGTGACTCCAGGAGGCTCTGGAGGAACAGCAACTCTTGCTCTCATAGTTTCATTTACTGGTTTACTGCTACTTACTCAAGCTTTGTTTATTGTCCCAGCCGGACAGGTGGCAGTAGTTACGACTCTTGGAAAGGTAAGTGGCTCAGCTCGCCTTCCAGGACTTAACTTTAAATTGCCATTTGTTCAGAATACTTACCCTTTTAATGTGCAGACGCAAGTAAGGCCTGAAGAATTTGAGTCTTTGACAAAAGATTTGCAGGTGATTTCAGCTACAGCAACTGTGAAATATGCTCTTAAATCTAGCGAGGCTGGTCGAGTATTTAGAACAATTTCATACAATGATAGGGAAATCTATAATCGTATAATTAAGCCTTCCTTATTAAAGGCACTGAAATCTGTTTTCTCTAAATATGAGTTGGTAACTATTGCTAGCTCATGGAGTGATATTTCTGCAATTGTTGAGAAAACTGTTGCTGATGAAATTAGTCAATTTGGTTATGTTGATATCCAAGGACTTGATTTAACTGGTCTAGAGATTGCAGAGGAATATAGAGCAGCTATTGAGCAAAAGCAGATTGCTGAACAGCAATTATTAAGGGCTCAAACCGAAGTAAAAATAGCTGAACAAGAGGCAAAAAGATATGACACTCTTAATAAAAGTCTTGATGACCAAGTTTTATTTAAATTATTTTTAGATAAATGGGATGGAAAGACTCAAGTAGTTCCTGCATTACCTGGAACTTCAGGAAATAATACTCCTGTAATAGTAGGTGGGAGAAGAAACTAATTTAAAAGAATAAAAATCAATATTTCATTCTTAATTAATATTTATTTTGATCATGAAGAGAGTTCGTTAAAACATTCGTTGAATGCTTGCAAAGTCATATCTATATCATCTTCTGAATGTGCAAGAGATGTAAACCCTGCTTCAAAGGCACTTGGAGCCAAATAAATTCCTTTTTGAAGCATGGCTCGATGAAGTCTTCCAAAATAATCTGAATCTGCTTGCTTGGCTTCTTCAAAATTTCTTACTGGACCTTCACATAAGTAGAACCCAAACATTCCACTTATGCTGCTTCCCGTAATTGCTAATCCTGATTGCTTTGCTGAATCACATATTCCATTTATCAGCTTGGTGGTCATGTTCTCAAGACGTTCATAAGTTCCTTCTTGTTTAAGTATTTCCAAGGTTTTAATTCCAGCTGTCATTGCAAGTGGGTTTCCACTTAGTGTCCCTGCTTGATATACAGGACCTGCTGGGGCAACCATTGACATGATTTCTTTTCTACCTCCATAGGCTCCGACAGGAAGTCCACCGCCAATGACTTTCCCCATAGTCGTTAGGTCAGGAGTAACACCGAAACGCTTTTGAGCTCCGCCATAGCTAATTCTAAAACCTGTCATAACTTCATCAAAAACAAGTAATGCCCCATTCTCTTTAGTTAGTTCTCGAAGTCCTTCTAGAAATCCAGGTTCTGGAGGTATGAAACCTGCATTTCCAACGATAGGTTCAAGAATTACACCTGAGATCGCATCTGGATTTTCTGCAAAAAGCTCTTTTACGGCTTCAAGATCATTAAATGGAGCGGTAAGGGTATTTGATGTTGTGCTTCTAGGGACTCCAGGGGAATCAGGTAAACCAAGAGTAGCTACACCAGAACCTGCTTTAACAAGGAACATATCTGCATGTCCGTGATAACACCCCTCAAACTTGATTAGCTTGTCTCTTCCTGTAAAAGCTCTCATAAGCCTAAGTACGGCCATACAGGCCTCTGTCCCACTATTAACAAAACGGACCATCTCCACACTAGGGACTGCCTCTATGACCATTTCAGCAAGCTTGTTTTCCAGCTCACAAGGCGCACCAAAGCTTGTCCCTTTCTCTAATGCCTCTTGAAGAGATGCTATTACCTCAGGATGAGAATGACCGCATATAGCAGGACCCCAGCTGCCTACATAGTCGATGAAACGATTCCCATCTATGTCCCAAGCGTATGGTCCTTTGACTCGATCAAAAACAATTGGATCTCCATTCACAGACTTGAAAGCGCGAACAGGAGAGCTGACACCACCAGGCATTAGCTCTTTAGCAGCGTTAAACACAGTCTTGGAATTAGATGTGTTGAAGGCGTTCGTCACGGCACCTAAGCAAATAAGCTGATAAGACAGTTCGCCATAATGGCCTAAAAGAGTCGAATTAGTCTAAAAGTTCTAATTTTTTCTTTACCTCAATAGTTCGGGCTGATACATTTCTTGTTTCGATCTTGGGTGGTCTTTCCCTTGTAATCCATTGCAAAATAAGCCTCTTCCACGAATTCTTCCATCCTTGAATGTGTTCAAAACATATATTTTAATACTGTGATGATTTGACAATAGATGTTCATAAAAACTTCATTTATCAAGAAAATTTCAGATTCAATTTTTTGTTGCTTGTTTTTAACCCTTTGAAAGCTGACAATGCTCTTATATGTCTTCTCACCTCGGATAAGTAAAATTTATTCCATGAAAGGTTCGTACGACAATTCAGAAGGAGGCCAATTGATATTTACGATTACAGGAGCATGATCGCTTGGTTGGATGTTGTCTCTAGATTTTTTATGAATTACGCAACTTTTAGCGTTGTTGATTAATTCTGTACTTAGGTATATGTGATCAATCCGCCAACCTTGATCTCTTTGCCATGCTCCACTCCTATAGTCCCACCAACTCCAATGCCCACTTTTTTGTTCGAAAAGTCTGAATACATCTTCTAATTTATTGTCAAGAGCTTTTTCTAGAGCTTCGCGCTCTTCTTGACTTGCCATGATTCCTTTGTTGAATTTATCTGGGTTATGAATATCTCTCTCTTCGAGTGCAATATTAAAATCTCCAAGTAGACATAAAGGCTCGGCCCTTTTCTGCTGCTCTTTTAAATAATTGTATAATTGATTTAACCATTTTATTTTGTATGTGTATTTCTCAGAGTTAATAGTCGCTCCATTTGGAACATATACATTGACAACTCTAATTCCGTCAATTAATGAACTTATAATTCTTTTTTGCTCATCAAAGTAACTACAATTTTGATCTGATAAAAGCTCTCCATGCATTCCTTTCCTTATATCTTCTAGTGGAAACTTGCTTATTAAAGCAACACCGTTATAAGCTTTCTGACCATATATTCCTAGATGATAACCTTTTTCTTCAATACATTCTTTTGGAAATAATTTATCTTCTACTTTTGTTTCTTGCAAGCACAAAAGGTCAGGTTCTATTTCGTCAAGGAACGAAATAACCTGGTTGATTCTAGTACGAATTGAGTTGACGTTCCAAGTGGCAATTAACACGATTTGATCTTTTAAGTTGAAGTTGGTTTAGAATTGGTTATCTTTAGTTTTTAGCATAGATGGATATGAAGACCTTCTCCTACATAAAATATATATTTTTGATAGGACTTATAATCCCAATCGGTTGTTTTTTTAAGGAAAATATATTCTCAAATAGAAATGTCGTTTTAATATCAGGTTTCAGTGATATAGAAGAAAAAGATGCACATTCTTCTTTAGAAGAATCTAATGACTCTGATTTTCCTACTAATCCTTCTGAATTAATGAATATTTTAAAGCGTCTTGAAGCAATGAATAATGCAACTGAGCCTTCAGATGCTATTGATGATGCATTAAAAGCATTTGAGAGAGAAGGTAAAAATCAATCTTTTCCTGATGCGGGATTTTCAGTCAACAATTAAAATAAAAAAGTGAGTATTTTAAAAAACGGCTAAGTTTAACTTTCCTCAATGAGAGAACATCCCATTCCTCCAGTCACTGAATTATTGCAATTTAGGGCAATAGGTTTAGTAAGAGGAAAATATAAACCGGAAAATATTGATCGCTTTTCTCGTGGATTCATTTTGGATGAAGAAGGAGAAGAAATTGAAGCTGTAATTTTAGGAAGGGCTCTTAGCCTGATTAAAAATAAAATATCTACTGATGTTCCTCATTTGTGGGTTGTCTACCCACGATCTCGTGATAACAACCAACTCCACTTGCAGATAGCTGGTATTTGGGAACCAAGTACTTTGGAACATAAGCCTGATTCTAGAAAAATTGAAGAAACAGGCCAGATATTAAAAAAGGATATTGATTTAGTAAAAGAAGGCGATGATTATTTTTCTATTCGTGGAGAATTAATTTTTACTAAGCCTGAGACTAAAGAATTAGTTATAAAAATCAGACAAAAAGCGAAGGGGTGTGGTAGTAAGAAATTTCCATTTAAGATTTACTTAAAGGGCGAAATTCCATTAGACTGGTTGAGAAACTTTGTAAGTCTTGATGTTCGTAGATTTGGGCAGAGACTTTGTGTAGAGGATAGTCAACTTATTGGACCTTTACACTCAACTAAGCCTAAATTTCATAGAAAATGAAATGATGTTAAAGCTTCTAACTTCCTTATTGAATATTTCAAGAATGTAGATGAAATATATATTCTTTAATTTGCCTATATTCTTTTGAATCAGATGAAAGATCTTTTTATTGATTGTTCTGCTGGAGTTTCAGGTGATATGCTTTTGGCTGGATTTTTGGATTTAGGAGTGCCTTCTTACATTATAGATAAACCTCTTGATTTACTCGGTCTTAGAAATGATTACTCTTTAAAATATGAAGATTGTAAAAGTTTTAACTTAAGGGGGGTTAAAGTTTTTGTAGAAGATAAATGTTTAAAGTCTGAATATTCTAATTGGGCAGATATCCGACAATTAATTAATAATTCCGAGTTAAATAATTTTCTAAAAAAAAGTGTTTTAAAAGTATTTAATTTACTTGCAGAAGCCGAGGCATATGTACATGGAATTGATGTTGATATGGTTCATTTTCATGAAGTTGGAGCAATTGATTCTATCGTTGATATAACAGGAGTTTGTGCAGCAGTTGAGTATCTAAATCTTGAAAATATTTTTTGTAATTTCCCTGCTGCTGGTTCTGGTTTTGTCGAAACTTCTCATGGTGTTCTACCTGTTCCTGTCCCTGCGGTTTTAGAACTTGCAAGGAGACATAAAATCAAGCTTTTTTTCAATGAGAAGTTTTCTGGAGAATTGACTACACCTACAGGATTGGCACTGTTAATTGCTTTGGCTGATTTTGTTAAGAAGCCCTCTTCTTTGGCCATTGATTCTATAGGAATTGGATTAGGGCATAAAGAATTAGATAGGCCAAACCTTTTGAGGATTTTCTTACTTAATGCTGATGAAGGCTCTTCTTCCGAAAAGAAATCAGAAATTTTGCAATGGGAAGAAGTAGTTTTGCAGCAGGCTTGGATTGATGATGCTTCTCCAGAAGATTTGGCCATTCTTACAACTCAACTTAGGAATAATGGCGCTATTGAAGTTGCGTCTCAATCAATACAAATGAAGAAAGGGAGAATCGGGGTTTGCTTGACAGCAATTACTCTCCCAAGTAATGCTAAAAAACTTAGGATGATTTGGTTATCTTTTGGAACCACCATTGGATTAAGAGAGAATCTTGAAGGACGTTGGGTTTTACCTCGTAGAGCTGGAACATGTACAACTGAATTTGGGGAAGTACGCGTTAAGCAAGTTCGTAGGCCAAATGGAAATGTGACTTTTAAGATTGAACATGATGAATTGAGTCGAATTAGTCTTAAAAGATCTATCTCAGTAGATGAAGTTAGAAAAATGGTTTCATTGGAATTAGAGAATTTTCAACCAAATGAAGATTGGAAATGATATTGGATTACAAGAAGAAACTTCCTAATTTAAAAAACTCGTTTTTAAAAGTAATTCTTCCTTTCTTTGAAATTAAAATTCTTTTAACATCTTTAAGTCTTGGATTTTTAGGTTTTGCGATTGCTAATAATTTTGAAAAACTAATTCAGAAAGAATTAAATAGAGAAACAATATTTTTCTTGATCTGTGGATACTTTGTATGCTTATTGAGCCTACTAATTAATGCATTAGCATGGAGAGAACTTATTTCTTGGTTAGGATATAAGAGAGATAATATAAAAATTATAAATTTATTCTTGAGGACAAACCTGCTTAAGTATCTTCCTGGAGGAATATGGCATTTTATAGAGAGATTTCGTGTTTTAAGTCTTTCAATACCTTCAGAGAGAGCATTCTCTTCAGTATTACTTGAACCTTTTTTAATGTTATCAGCTGCATTATTTTTAGTTTCTATCTCTGAATTTCCAAGTATTATTTCATTTATTTTTATTATTCCATCCATACTTTTAGCTAGACGTTGGAGGGGACCTTTGTTAATGCAGTTAGCTGCTATGAAACTAATGCAATTCAAAAAATATGGATCAGACCTTTCATTGAATAAAGAATTAATTTTCTCTAAGAATCCTATTTCTCCTTATCCCATAAACTCATTTTTAATAGAAATAATCTTTCTACTCTTAAAGTTTTTAGCATTTTGGTTTTGTTTGAAGTCTTTTCAAATTGATAGTTCTCTTGGGATCTTTCGTTGGTTATCTCTTTTCTCTATTGCATGGGTAGCAGGTTTGGTAGTGCCATCTGCTCCTGGAGGAGTTGGAGTTTTTGAATCTGTCTTTTTACTAATAAATAGAGAGCCTATGCCTCAAGAATCTGTTTTAATTGTCTTGCTTTCTTATAGACTCTTAGTAAGCATTTCTGATGCAAGTATTCCTTTATTCTTAATTTCTAATAGGAATAAGTAAAAAACTATGATTTAACTATTTTTCAATAAATTAAAATTAATAGTTTAAATCATGTTATTTTTTATAATCTAAACTTGGCATTAGTGCTATTGATGCTAGAAGACCTAGGCAAAGTACAATTAATCCTGGAATAATGGATTCAGCCATTCTTTCATCGCCTGCATATTGAAAAATCCTTACGGAAAGAGTGTCAAAATCAAAGGGCCTTAAAATAAAAGTAAGAGGAAGTTCTTTTATAGTATCCACAAAGACTAATAGGGCTCCTACTACCAAAGGCCCTTTAAGAAGAGGTAAATGTATTCTCCTTAGAATTCCTGGCCATCTTTCACCAAGCATCATTGCAGCTTCGTCAATATTTGGATTTATTCTTTCAAGTCCAGCATCTATTCCCCCTTTCGCAACTGCAAGAAATCGAACACTGTATCCCCAAAGCAATAGTATTAAAGTAGGGAGCATCCATGTTGATCCTGAGAAAGAAAGAAGTGATAGTGCGATTACAGCACCTGGTATTGCATAACCAATTCCTGAAAGAAAAGAAATACTTTTAATTAAAATATTTTTATTCCATCTTTTACAAATGCTCAAAAATAATGCTAAGGATATTGTTAATGAAGCTGCAAAGATCCCAAGCAAAAAACTTCTCATTGATAGTTGAATAATTTCTATATCTAAACCTTGTTTGATTTGATCTGAATTGATCAATACCCAGATGAGAGGTATTCCTAAAGTAAAAAAAATTGGAAAAAAAGTTAAAACTTGGGCTGCAACTTCCCTTATACCAATTAATTCCCATTTGCTAGTTTTTAAATCTGCAATTCCTTCACTCCATCTTCTGCTACGACTTCTAGAAAGTTTTTCATATGCAACCAATATTAGGACAATTACTAAAGCTATAAATGCAAGAGCTATAGCTCCTGATGGATTCCCTTTTAAAATCCAATTTTCAATAATTCCTGAGGAGATGCTAGGAATATTTAAAAGTTGAACTGCACCTAATTCATTTATTACTTCCATTCCCATAAGTGCTATTCCTGCTCCTATCGATGGTACGGCCAGAGGCAATGCAATTCGGCGAAAGCTATTCCATGGGTTAACCCCTAGGCATCTACATGCTTCTATTTGACTTTGACCACATTTTGAAAAGCTCTCAGCGCTTAGAAGAAATACATAAGGGTATGTTGTAAATGACATGACTAATACTCCCCAAATCATTCCATGAATCCTTATTCCATAAATACTTCCAATATCAATCAATATTGCTGAGAGAAGATAAGCGGGTGTGGCCAAAGGTAAAAGTTGAGCAAATTTTAGGTACTTTCTACCTTTGAAGCTGCAGTTTGTTAGAAGCCATCCATTTGCTGTTCCAAGTATTCCACCTAAAAAAGAGCTGAAAAGAACCAGCAAAAATGTACCCTTTACTTGCTTAATTCCATCAATACCAAGGCCTATATC
Source organism: uncultured Prochlorococcus sp. (assembly GCA_902590775.1). Classification (GTDB taxonomy): domain Bacteria; phylum Cyanobacteriota; class Cyanobacteriia; order PCC-6307; family Cyanobiaceae; genus Prochlorococcus_E. The sequence continues at coordinate 17,516 of CACIYC010000006.1, read as the reverse complement.
GCCAGTGCTAAAACCACTTAACCCTTCATTTAATAATCGTAGAATAGGCCATAGTAAAAGTGAACAAAGAGAGATGGCTAATAAATCAAGTAATAATCTTCTTTGTTTCCCAATTGATGAAAAAAAGGTTTTATTTTTCAAATTCTTTACCTATATCGTTGTTAATGCATGAAAGAAGCTGACTTTCTAATTTTTCATGTTGAAGACCCTTGCCAATTAGAACTAATTGGTTCTTCATTTCAGAATTCCATTCAGAATCGTCTATTGAAAATCTTTTACCTGCAAGATGAAATATGTACCTTTTATTGCTTTCATTAAACCAAAGTATTCCTTTTGCTCTATAGACTTCAGCTGGTAGTTGATTGTCTAAAAAGTACTGAAACTTCCTTAATGATAAAGGATACTTTGATTGAAAAGAAAGAGATGTATATCCTTCAATTTCATTTTTGTTTGAACTTTTCTCGTGCTCGTGCTCGTGCTCGTGCTCGTGAGTGCAAATTCCTTGATCATGATTACATTCGCTGTGATCATGAAGATCCCTTTTTTGAATTTTATCAGATTCAAAAAGGCCAACACTTAGTAAAAGAGGTAGAGGAACTTTTGCATTATAACTTTTTAATATCCGTGCATCTTTTTTTATTTCATATAATCTTTCTTCAATTAAGTTAATATCTTCTTCTTTTGCTAAATCACATTTATTTATAAGTAAAATATCACCATATAGCAATTGAGATTGACCAACTTCACTTTTTAGTAATTCGTCGTTAAAATTTTCTGCATCTACTAATGTTATAATTGAATCTAGGCGTGTTCTTTCTCTGATCTCGCTACCTAGAAAAGTCATTGCGATTGGGAGAGGATCTGCTAGTCCTGTCGTTTCAACAACAATGTAATCAATTGCATCTTTTCTTTTAATTAACTTTTCTATTGCATTAAGCAGCTCCCCATTTATTGAGCAACATATGCAGCCATTACTTAACTCAATCATGTCCTCACCTGTAGTTACAATTAGATCATTATCTATTCCTATTTCTCCAAACTCATTTACTAATACAGCCGTTTTTAATCCTGTTTGATTTGAAAGAATATGATTAAGCAAAGTAGTTTTTCCGGCTCCTAAGAATCCAGTAATTATAGTAACTGGAATAGCAAGATTGTCTTCTTTATTTTGATTGAATTCTAATGATTTATCCATTGTTTTTCTTGAAAGATTTTAGGAATTAGTAAATGAAATGGTTTTATTTATATACTTTAAAGTCTATCAATAGCTTTAGCAAGTTCGAAATCATTTGAACTTATTCCACCTAAGTCATGAGTAGTTAATTGTATTTCTACTTTAGAATAAACGTTCATCCATTCAGGATGATGACAGAATGACTCTGCAAGAATGGCTACTTTTGTCATAAAGCCAAAAGCTTCGACAAAATTTTTAAAATGGAATGTTCGTATAAGTTTTTTATCCTTTAATTGCCATGATGGAATATCCTTCGATAGTCTGGAAATTTCTTGATCTGACAGAAGTTTGTTGTTTAACATATTAGTTTTGGAAAGTTAGTTGTTTTGACTTGTCAAATCATGAATACGGTCTATCAGAAGATCCATATTTGTGTCTGACTCCTCTTCTTCTATTGTATTAATAGATTTTTGCTTTCTCAATAAAAGATTGTTTATCTTTGCAGGGTTGTTCTTTCTGATAACGGCATTCAAATCATCTCCAGATTTTTGAATTTCACTAGCACTTGTTTCACCTATTGAATGTAGAGTGACTTTGCGAAGATTCTCTGCATATCTATGCTCCCAAAGATAAACTGCTTGCCATGTGCCAAGATCTAGTCGAGATTGTTGGATACTCAGCGTCAAGCTTGTTGAAGTAAGTGTTGTTCTTATATGTGCTGGCATATCATCAACTCCTTCTTCTGAGTGAAGATATTTGCGAGGATTTTCTTTTGAAAGAATTGATTGAAAACCTATTTCTGGAACAATAGCTTTCATGTATGCAGCAAGATCCTTCAATACTCTTGGATCAGCATTTTCATTTATTATAAGGCTGCAACTTGTATGTTTTGAAGTAATAACTATTATTCCTTTTTGGATCTTATTTTTTTTAATCCAGTTATTAATATCATTAGTGATATCTATAAAACCCTCCCCGTGGGTCGCAAGAGAAAGTTCAGATAAAAATTGTTCCACTTGTAGAATGAAAAAATTTAACTTCCTAGGTTAGCTATTTAATGCCACCTAGTTTTCAAATCATAACCTTCTAGAATTCATTCAAGCTTATTACTTGATTTTTAAAACACAGAATAATATTAGATTCTAAATCGAAGACATTATTCTTATAGTTTTATGGATATCTTAATAAGGCCTTCTTTCTTAAGAATTTTCAACTTAAGACAATAATTCCCTATGGCGGCAATTTGATTATGGAAAAGGAACAAAGAGTGGATATTAAAGACTTATAAATACTCATACATAATTCTTTTTTGTTCAGATTTTATTAGGCTGGATTTAATGACTATAGAAAACATTGACTAATACTTCTTGGGGAAAATTAGGTCACTATCTTCGTGAGACTCAATTGCTTGGATCTATTCACAATACTCTTTATTGGGATCAAAATACTTCCATGCCTTCTCAAGCTGCCCCTTGGAGAGGAGAGCAATTAAGCTTATTAGCAAAGCTTTTGCATGCTAGACAAAGTAGTAGCGAATTTGAGGCATTAATTAAAGAGGCTAAAATAGAATTTCAAGCCAATTCCTCTGATAGTAAAGAAGAATATATAGCCAAAGAAAGAAATTTAGATCTTTTGGAGCTGGAACTGAATCGTCAAAAACGGCTTGACCCCCAACTTATTGTTCATTTGTCTACTGCTCAAACTGAGGGATACTCTCTTTGGCAAGAGGCTAAAGCAGAAAACGCTTACAAGAAATTTGCTCCTGCGCTTAAAAAGTTGATATATCTGAGGCAGCAACAAGCAAAACAGCTTGATGAAGAAAGAAGTTGTTGGGAAACTCTTGCTCAACCTTTTGAGCCCGACTTAACAATTAAACGCTTGAATCAATTATTTCAGCCTTTAAGAATCCGCTTGCCAGAAATGATTAATGATGCACAGAATTCTTCAAAAAATAAATTACCTGATTGGGATTTAGATGAAAGTTCTCAAGAGAGCCTTTGCAATCTTTTATTGAATCATTGGGGGAGAGATCAAAAAGTAACTGCTTTAGCAAGATCTCCTCATCCTTTCTCAATAACTCTAGGACCAAAAGATTTTCGATTAACTACTCGAGTTGTTCCATGTCAACCTTTTTCTTGCTTTTTAGCAACTGCTCATGAGTGGGGGCATTCTCTATACGAGCAGGGCTTACCTTTACAAAACCATCAATGGTTTGCATGGCCATTAGGGCAAGCTACTTCAATGGGTGTGCATGAAAGTCAATCTCTTTTTTGGGAGAATAGAGTTGCAAGAAGTAGAGCTTTCTCAGATCGTTTTTGGCGTCATTTCGCAAATGAAGGAGCTCCTTTTAATAATGGTTTGGATCTTTGGCATGCAATGAATCCTTTGTCTCCAGGCTTAAATCGAGTAGAAGCTGATGAACTTAGTTATGGACTTCACATTCTTATCAGAACTGATTTAGAGATTGCTTTGCTTCAAGATGGTTTGGACGTTTTGGATCTTCCTTTTGAGTGGAATACTAGATACAAAGAACTTCTTGGAGTAACACCTGCGAATGATTCCGAAGGATGTTTGCAAGATGTTCATTGGAGTGAAGGCTCTTTTGGATATTTTCCTTCCTATTTGCTTGGTCATTTGATTAGTGCGCAACTGTCTGAATCAATGGCTTTTTCACTTCAGGAAAAGGATTACAAAAGTGAGGACCCAATTGATGAATGTATTCTTGAAGGCAGTGAGTTTAAGCTTCTTTTATGGTTGAGGAATGAAGTTCATCATTGGGGGCGTCAGGTTAATGCTGAGCAATTAGTAAAACAAGTCACTGGGCGTTCTTTATCAAGTAATGCATTTTTGAATTATTTAGAGAATAAGTTAAATATGCTTACTAGCACCTCGTAAGATACCAATAAAAAGTATTGCTTTTTATGGCTAATCTTGAACAGCCCCCTAGTCGTAGCATGCCAAATTTGTTGCATGTTTTGCCTGCATTTGCAGATGAAGGTGCTTTAAGAGTTAACACTATTGTGGAGCTCAACTCTAATACGATTAATAAATACGAATTAATTACAGAAACAGGGCACCTCAAGCTTGACCGAGTTGGATATTCTTCCTTGGCTTATCCTTTCGCTTATGGATGCATTCCTAGGACATGGGATGAAGATGGAGATCCTTTAGATATAGAAATTGTTGGAGTAACGGAGCCTTTAATTCCAGGTTCAATCTTGGAAGCAAGAATAATTGGAATCATGACCTTTGATGATGGTGGGGAAGTTGATGACAAGGTTATTGCAGTCATAGCTGATGATAAGCGCTTAGACCATATAACTAGTTTTGAGATGCTTGGTGAGCATTGGCTTAAAGAGACTACTTATTATTGGGAGCATTATAAAGACTTAAAAAAACCAGGTACTTGTTCAGTAAATGGTTTCTTTGGAACAGAAAAAGCGGTTGAGATTATTAAAACTTGTGAGAGTCGTTATTTATCGGAAATAGATCCCAAGTTGGTTGACTAGATATATTTTTTATCTTTTAAAAAAGCTATCTTCAAAGAGGCCTCTAAGTTCTGGCCTCTTTAAAAATAGCTTCTAATATTTCCATTGCACCTTGAGACTTAAGAATATTTGCTAACTCAATCCCTATTACTTCAGAATTATGGGAAGGCCCAGATTTCTTGTCTTTTATTAGTTTTTTCCCATCGAGACTTGCAACCATGCCTGTAAGTGTGAGATTTCCATCTTTTATTTTGGTATGAACCCCAATGGGAACTTGGCATCCTCCTTCGAGTTCCCTTAAGAATGAACGTTCTGCTAAGCACCTTTGGGATGTTTCTGTGTGTTCAAGATTTTTTATTATTTGGAGAATCTCTTCTTTACCCTCTACGCATTCTATCCCTAGTGCTCCTTGCCCAACCGCATGAAGGGATATTTCACTGGAAATTAGTTCATGAATGCGGTCGCTAAATCCGAGCCTGGTTAATCCTGCTGCAGCGAGTATCAAACAATCATAATTACCTGCATCTAGTTTCTCTAAACGAGTAATTACATTGCCTCTAACATCTTTGAAAATGAGATGAGGGTAGTGATATCTAAGCTGAGCAAGGCGCCTTAATGAACTTGTGCCAACTATTGAACCTTCAGGAAGATTATTTAGTTTGAAATTTTCAAACTTTTTATTTACGACCAAAGCATCTGAAGGATCTTCTCTTTCTGTAATACATCCAAGCATTAATCCTTCAGGAAGGTTTGTTGGAAGATCTTTTAGGGAATGAACTGCTATATCAGCACGTCCAATGAGCATTTGAGCTTCTAACTCTTTAGTGAAAAGACCTTTGTCTCCAATTTTTGCAAGGGCCACATCAAGAATTTTGTCTCCTTGAGTTGCCATGGCCTCTATTGAAATCTCAATACTGGGGCAGGCTTTTATAAGCTCATCCTTTACCCAGTTTGTTTGCACCATGGCTAGTTGGCTGCGTCGTGAGGCGATACGCACTTGGTCTAGAGCCATTAGAATTCTAATTACTTAATTACCTTACTCATGTGGATGACCTTATGTAATTGTCTTAGGCATACGTTATTAGTCTGATGTTTGTTTAGGAGCTCCTAAATGCTTCTTTGTGTATTGTTTTGGATGTTTTTAGGAGGGAAAAATAGCGGTTGACAAGTTATTTTATGTATTCTTTAAGCACACCATTCCTATTAGGATGGCGGAGTTTTCGTAGTGCTTTTGCTTCTATTTGTCTGATTCTCTCTCTTGTTACATCAAAAATTTGACCTATTTCCTCTAGTGTTTTCATTCGTCCATCATCAAGACCATAGCGCAATCTGAGAACATCTCTTTCTCTGGGACTGAGAGTTGCCAGAACTCCTTCTAAATCTTCTCTTAGTAATGTTTTCGCAACATCCATATCAGGATTTTCAGAATCCGATTCAATAAAATCACCTAGACGTGAATCTTCTTCTTTTCCTATAGGTGTTTCTAAAGAGATTGGTAACTGAGCACTTTTAGCAATAAAACGAAGTTTTTCAATGGTCATCTCCATACTTTCGGCAATTTCTTCTTCACTTGGTTTCCTCCCAAATTCTTGACTAAGAACTTTTGTGGTTTTTTTGATTCTTGAAATAGTTTCATAAAGGTGAACAGGGAGTCTGATTGTTCTACTTTGATCTGCGATTGCTCTTGTTATTGCTTGTCGAATCCACCAAGTTGCATAAGTTGAAAATTTATAACCTTTTTCATGATCAAATTTTTCAGCAGCACGTATTAGGCCAAGGCTTCCTTCTTGAATGAGATCTTGAAAAGAAAGACCTCGATTCATATATTTTTTAGCAATTGATACAACTAGTCGAAGGTTAGATTGGACCATTTTTTCTTTTGCTCTTCTAGCAAGCATTAGTCTTCTCCTAAACCTTGCCATTGGCATATTGACTAAAGCTGCCCATTCTTTTTTTGTTGGGTACTGACCATGTTCGCTTTCAAATTGAATAGCAAGTTCTTCTAAATGAAGTAGATCAGCGATTTTGCGTGCAAGTTCAATCTCTTCATCTGGTCTCAATAGCCTTATTCGACCAATTTCTTGCAAATAAACCCTTATGGAATCTTCTGTATAAACTCCTTTCGGACCAAGTTTAATGCTAGCAAGCGCTTTTTCCCTTGCTTCTTGATCACTTAAATCACTAACAATTGCGTCCTCAGATATCTCTAGTCTGGGATTTATTGGATTTTCTTCTTCATTCGCTAGAAGTAGTTCATCCGCAGCAAGCTCTAAGTTTTGATTAGGAGAATCTAATGTTTTTGTTGTTGGCTTGGACTTTGCGATTGCTTTTTTTTTGGGCTTAGCTTTCTTTTGCGATGTGGTTTTATTTTTCTTGATGGATTGTTTGACTACAGCTTTTGCCTTCTTTGATTTAGAGGCATCTGGGTTCTCTTTTTCAATGGATTTTTGCGAAGTCAAAGTAGTCATTGTAAAAGCTTTAAAAGGAACAAAATGGTTAACAGATATTGATTTTTTTCTCCCCTTTTATTTCATTAAAAAGTAGACCTAAGGCTCTAGATTTTTAAATTCAAAAAATAAAAATCGGATTACCTCTTATAGGCAAATGCTGTATATAAGAGATTAGGGGAAACAAGCCTTTATGAGATTGTGATGTTAAAGAAGGTCTGTTTAGTTGTGAAAAACAGAATTGCTAGGGGCTTTCTCAGGCAGGCCTGGCCTTTTGGGAAATTCCCTTTGGCTGAGCTTCTTGCCTTCCCACTGAACAGAATTCTGTATTGTTCAGATAACAGCTTTATGCTGTAACTCTATAAGTTTATGAAAAATTCCTGAAGTAGGCAACTGTTTTTTTTTATGAGCATTAAGGCAATAGATGTATGGCTTGACGTAGGGAGAACAGGACGTTGCTTTACCTATCAAGATGGTGAAAACTTAGGAGTTGGATTAGGTGACATTGTTCTTGTTCGACTGAATGGAAGATCAATGCATGGACTTGTCGCAGAGATTGAGAACGATTCGCAACGCACAGAGGGAGATTCTGGTAATCAAAAGAAAAAATATGCTTTAAATAGCATTGAAGCTGTTTTGCAGAAAGCTGCGGTTGAATCTAGTTGGAAAGAGTGGTTGGATACTGCAGCTCTCAATTGCCACGTCAGTCCTTTTAGGATGTTGAAAGCTGCTTTGCCTCCTGGTTGGCTCGGTCAAGTAAAAAGAAGAGATTCTGAGGCGAAAAACATGTGGTGGATTTCTTGGGATGATTCATCATCAAAACTTTCATCCAGACAAAAAGACTTGCACAATTTTCTTCTACAGCAGGGGGGGGGAGACTGGCAAAAAAATATTCTTTTAAATGGGTTTTCGTTGACTTTGATAAAAGGTTGTTTGGACCGCAAACTTGTAACACGAGCTAAGCGTGCTGTAGTTCACAAAAATTTTAAAACGATCAGGCCTTGCTCTTTGTCAACGCATGAGGCAGAGATGAGATATTGCCTTACTGATGAACAGAAAAATGCTTTGAAGTTGTATGCAGAACAATCTGAAGGTTCAGCTTTTCTTTTATGGGGGGTTACGGGTTCAGGAAAAACAGAGGTTTATATGCAAATGGCAGCTCGTGAATTATTAGAAGGTAGACATTGTTTGGTTTTGACTCCCGAGATTGGATTAATACCACAACTTGTAGATCGCTTTACAAATCGCTTTGGATCTAAAGTACTTGAGTACCACAGTGGTTGCTCAGATAAGGAAAGAGTCGCAGTCTGGCGTCAGGCATTGAGCACTAAGACGCCAGTGGTGATCATAGGGACACGTTCTTCTGTTTTCCTCCCTTTAGCTCCTTTAGGCTTAATTGTATTAGATGAAGAACACGATAGTTCTTACAAACAAGACTCACCAATGCCTTGTTATCACGCAAGAGAATTAGCTTTGGATCGTGCAAAAAAAACTGGAGCAAAAGTTGTTCTTGGGAGTGCAACACCATCATTAACTACATGGAAAAGATTACTTCCAAGTGGGACTATTGCTGTAGCGAAACTTTCACGACGGATATCAGATAATCCTTTGCCTTCTGTAATGGTTGTAGATATGCGTCAAGAGTTAAGAGACGGACACCGAAAGCTTTTAAGTAGACCATTGTTAGACCGTCTTTCTTTGCTGCCTGAGGCGGGAGAACAAGCAGTTGTCTTGGTTCCGAGAAGAGGATATAACAGTTTTTTGAGTTGTCGGAGTTGTGGCGATGTGGTTCATTGTCCAAATTGCGATGTTTCATTAACTGTTCATCAATCTAACCCTGGACACCAATGGCTCAGTTGTCACTGGTGTGGATATCGAGCTGGTATTGAGTTTAAATGCAAGGAATGTGGGTCGACTGCTTTTAAACCATTTGGAGCAGGGACTCAACGAGTAATGGAGCATTTAGAGACAGAACTAGGAGACTTAAGATTGTTGCGCTTTGATCGTGATACTACTCGTGGTAGAGATGGACACCGAAGATTATTGGAAAAATTTGCTTCTGGTGATGCGGATGTGCTTATTGGTACGCAAATGTTAGCTAAGGGTATGGATTTGCCCAAAGTGACTCTTGCAGTAGTACTTGCTGCAGATGGGTTGTTGCATCGCCCTGATTTACTTGCTGAGGAGCAAGCATTGCAGCTTTTTATGCAATTAGCTGGCCGAGCTGGGAGAGGAGAAAGACCAGGAAAAGTACTTGTTCAAACTTATTCTCCTGATCATCCAGTTATACATCATCTTGTTGAGGGTAGCTATGAAGGATTTCTTGAAAAAGAGTCGAGCTTAAGGTTTAATGCAGGACTTGTTCCATATAGTAGAGCATGCTTATTACGTTTATCTGGAGAATCCGCCTCTTTGACAGCAACTTCCGCGACGGCTTTGGCTGAATATATTCGACCACAATGTACTAAGGAAGGGTGGATGCTTTTAGGACCTTCTCCAGCAATGGTAGAGAGAGTTGCAGGGAAGGTTCGTTGGCAAATCTTGCTTCATGGCCCTGAGGGAAGTGATTTACCTCTTCCTTATAGTGATTCACTTTGGAAATGTCTATCTAAAGGTGTCTATCTATCAATAGATCCAGATCCTATTCAGCTTTAATCTTGATTTTTTTTATGGAGGTAATTCTGGGAATCCGAGGCCCATTTGCAGTTTCACATATTGCAAAATTATGCTGATAGACATAATTACTAAAATTATAAGAGTTCCTAATCCAATGCGACTCCATTGCCACTTATGGAGAGATAAGGTGTTAACTGATCCAGGTTGAAGAGACCAATTAAGATTCTTGTTTACAAGAATTGGGAAGGAAGGTTTGGCTGTTGAAATTTTTGTATTAGGTGATGAGGGTATTAATATCGCTAGTTTTAGCCCAGGTACCTCAGGGAGATCACTAAGGTCGACTTCTAAATCTAGATTTTGTTCTATTCCTATTAACCAGTTTTTTTCGGCTAAATGAATATTTGTTGGGGGGGGGGTAATGCCTGCTTTATTTGCTGCAATAGCAATAGTTTTTTTTAGAAGAATATTTGCATTTTTAGAACTTAAAGAAGGGGCTTTTATTATTTGTTTACCTTCGTTGTCAGAAACTACGCTAACTTTAGGGGTCAAACTATTTAATGAGGATTGAAACTTTTCTTGCCAAGGTGTTAATTTATTTGAATTGCTTTCAATGTCTAAAGACAATTTTAATCTATCAGGCCCTGTTACTTCTATTTTTGTATTAAACTTTACGCATCCACTAAGTAAAAAAGTTAGAAGTAAAATTATTACTAAGCTAAGAAGTGTAAAACCTGGACTTAAAGATTTAGTTGAACCAGTAGGTGGACTAATTGTTTCTTCTTTAATCTTTGGACTTTTGGTTTTCTGGAAACTAGTTAATTCATCTTGAATATTTATTCTTGGCATAGTTATTGACCAGTTGTCAGGTTTCTCAAGTTCTGGAGATTTCAATATGGAGATATATTGTTTCGCTTGCTGACGAATAGAATCTTTTTCGTGCTTTGAAAGAATCTCACAGATTGCAATGGCTTTTTGATTCTCTCCTTGCCCAATCAAAGCAGTAATTATTAATGTCCCAATTTCTGCATTTTTATTACTTAGTAATGAATCATTTTGCATTAATGATTCTAATACTGATAAACATTCTCGGTAAGAACCTCTTGATAAGGCAGCCTTGGCTGCCTTTAGAGTCGCTTCCCGACTCATTGCTTATCCTCGACCAGTAATCATTGTTCCTATCCCCTTATCTGTAAACACTTCTAAAAGAAGAGCATGCGGGATGCGTCCATCGATAATATGTGCTGCTGTTACTCCTTGAGCTAATGCTCTTATACAGCACTCTGTTTTAGGTGTCATTCCACCATTGACTACACCTTGATCAATAAGCTCACGAACTTCTGGCAGCCTTACATGTTGAAGAAGTGTTAAGGGGTCATTCTGATCTCTTAGTATCCCCAGAGTATCTGTTAATAAAATCAGCTTCTCTGCCCCAATGGCAGCAGCGATTTCCCCTGCCGCAGTATCTGCATTGATGTTGTAAGTGACCCCTTTATCTGAAGATGCAACACTAGAGATGACAGGTATATAACCTTTGGCAATAAGTGGCTCAATTACTTCTGAATTAACCTTAGCTACTTCTCCTACAAGGCCATGGCTTCCATTTCCCCAAGGACGTGCTTCTAGCAGCCTTCCATCAATTCCACATATGCCTACTGAAGAAGCTCCAACATTATTTATTCCATTGACAATTTGCTTATTCACTCTCCCTGTAAGAACCATCGCAACTACATCCATGGTTTCAGAGTTTGTTACTCTTAATCCGTCACGAAATTCACTGTCAATCTCAAGTTTCTTCAACCATTGGTTGATTTCTGGACCGCCTCCGTGAACGACTACTGGATGAGCGCCTACACTTGAAAGTAATGCTATGTCTCGAAAAACAGCTTCCTTTAGATTTTTGTTGGACATTGCTGAACCACCATATTTAATTACTATTCGACGACCAGCAAATTTTTGAATATACGGGAGAGCTTCGCTAAGGACCGAAACCCTTATTGAGTCATTATTTTCGTATTTATTTGAAGAGTTGTTAGGCATGCTTGAATGAAAATTATTCGGTCCCATCGATGTTTGTTTTTTCTAGTGTTTGTGATTTTGGAAGAAGTTGGAGACTAAGTTCTCCAGGAGAGCTACAGGCAATGTCAGCTATTAAATCTTTTGCAAAGAATCTTCCAAGACGGTCTTTTTTATCTTGCCATTTTTCAATTGGGACTCCAAGAAATTCAAATTTCATGCGAACACCAAATTGATGTTCAATTTCTATCAATTCAATTTCACGTAACTGGGGAGGCTTGTTATCATCCCAAAGTTTTAAAGCTTGCAGCGATGTTTCAAGATGAGCTCTTTGCCCATATCTAAATCGCGTTACATCTCCAATAAGATCTGATAATTCTTTTGGTCCTTGATCTTTCAATTTCATTAATTGAGATGAGGAAATCAAACTTTTAACTGGCTGAATCTCAGAGTTTTTCATTGCTAAACCTATTAAAAGAATAGGAACTCCATAGAAAAAGGTTGGTACACTTAGGTTCGTCGCGTCTTTGAAGTATGAAATAAGACCTGTTACTGCAAGAATGCTTCCTGTTATTGAAACTAAACTTGCCGGTGACAATTGTTTTTTCATTTTTAAAATTTGGTTTTTTAGGCCTTAAGTTTTTTGTATGTAGGAAATTTCATGGCTTCATTAGACAAACAACCGATTGATCTTCAAAAGTTAATAGCTCTATTGCATGAAGATAGAGCTTTGATCTTAGAGAAGATTGACAAAGGTTGTTGGCCAGAATTGAGGCATGATTTGGCGGCTTTGGAAAGAGAGCTTGATCAATTTCTTGCATTGGCATCTGAAAAGCTTGAGGATTAATCAATCAGTAATTTTAATTAAAAAGGTATTTCATCAGTATCTGGTATTAGAGGAGCGCTATTCCAAGTAACAGGATCTTCTTCTGATGAATTGTTTGTTTGTTTTAAGGGTGTTTCTGAAAGATTAGAGGTTGAAGAATTTTTAGATTGGAAATTTTCAGTAGATGTGTTTGATGAGCCTGGATTTTTAGTAGAGGAGTGCAACTTAGATATTGTGAACTCAGCTTTCTTTTCTTTGCTCCCATCCTGTCTTGGAACTGTATTCATTCTCAACCGGCCTTCAAGAATAAGTTTTTGCCCAACTTGGGCATTACTTTGAAGGTCTTGAGCCATGTTGCCCCATCCAATGGCTTTGATTGTTCCTGTTGGGTCATCTGCACGAAGCCCCTCAAAAGCTACTTCCATTTCTGCTATTGCAGTTTGGTTGTCTTGGGTATAACGGATTGTGGGTGCTACTTTTACTGTGACTTCAAGCAAGCAGTGGTTCATTTTCTAGCAAGCAGTAAAAGGTATCTTGATGGACAATAGACGAAATTGCCATGGTCATTTATGGATTCTATCTGGAACTGGAGATGGCCCCCCACTTGTAAAGGCTTTGCTTACAAAAGGTTGGAAGATTAGTGTAAGTGTTGTTTCTGAGCAAGCTTCATTGGCGTATTCACAAATGCCTTTAAACTCTTTATGGATAGGTGCTTTGGAAGGTGCTAATGATATTCGTAGAGTCTTAGAGAATGCTCAAGAAATTCATGATGGATTTGATTGGGTTGTTGATGCTACCCATCCATTTGCACAAATTATCAGTTCTAATCTTCAGTCAGTATGTGTAGACGAAGATCAGCCTTTACTCCGTTTTGAGCGCCATTGCGAAACAATTCCAGAAGCATCGTTAATAAAAAAATTTGAAGATCTTATTAATTTCAAATTAACTGGACAACGAATATTATTTGCTATTGGATCAAGGGCGCTGCCTAAAGCCTTAAAGATTGCACGTTTATCAGGTGCAATTGCTTTCGCAAGAGTTATGCCAACTGTAGATGGCCTTGTGCAAGGTTTGTCTGCTGACTTGCCTCCAGATCATTTGGCAGTATTGAAGCCTATAAAAAGCGAGGTAGGAGGGATTGAAGAAGCTCTGTGCCGAAAATGGGGGATTACGGGAGTTGTTGCAAGAGAATCTGGAGGACCCACGCAAGACACTTGGCAAAGAATTACTCAACAACAAGGACTCGATTTATGGTTGATTTCCCGTCCAGCAGTAAAAAAAAGTAATTATGTTTTTCATAGTTCTTCAGAATTAGTTGATTATCTGTAATCTTTTTATATTAGGTTAAAATAACAAATATTTTAAACATAAAGTTTAGATGACTTTAAACATAAAAAGAGATGATTTTTCCTTAGTCTTTACTACAGAAAGTAATCTTGAGAATGCGAAGAAACTAGCTAAAGATATTCTTAAAAAGAAATTAGCATCTTGTGTAAGTTTTCATAAAATTAATTCAATTTATTGGTGGGAAGATGAACTGAATGAGAATCTTGAAATTCAGATAATAATTAAAACTAAGTCAAAGTATATAGATTTACTCTATGATTTTTTTAAGAAAAACCATAGTTATAAATTACCAGAGTTTATTTTTCTTAACGCATCTTGCAGTCAAGAGTATATTAATTGGGTTGAGATTAACTTAGTCAATCAAATTTGATGAAGATTGTCTTTAAGTAATTTCTTTAGATCTATTTTTGACCTTGATCCAAATTGTGTTACTATATGTCCCGCGCAAATAGATCCCATATGTCCACATCTATATAAATTTTCTCCATTAATATAGCCATATAGGAATCCACTTGCATATAAATCACCAGCTCCAGTTGTGTCAATTGTTTTCCCAAAGTTGTAGGATTTAATATTATAAATCTTGCTTTCAAATAAAATAGTTGATCCTTTTTTACCTCTTGTTAAAACAGCAATATTGCATTTTTTTTTCATTGTATTTATTGCTGATCTGAAATCTTTTGATTCATACAACTCAATTATTTCTTCTTCATTTGCAAAAACAATATCGACATAATCTTGTATTAGATTTTGAAAACTTTCCCTATGCCTCTTAATGCAAAATGAATCTGATAAAGAGAGCGCTATCTTTCCTCCATATTTCTTGCATTCTTTTGCCGCAGTTCTAAATGAATCTTTGGCTGAATTCATGTCCCATAAATAACCTTCTAAATATAATATTTTTGTCTTATGAAATATTGAAAAGTTTATATCTTTTGGTTCGAGTAATATAGAACATCCAAGGTAAGTGCACATTGTTCTTTCCGCATCAGGAGTTACATAGATAAAGCATCTTGCAGTTGAAGGCCCTTCCTTTATTGGGACAGTATTGAATATTGCTCCAGTTGAGCAAATATCTGTCATGAAAATATGTCCTAAAGGATCTTCTTTTGTTCGACCTATGAAACTTACTGAACTCCCTAAAGCTGATAAACCAGCAATTGTATTTGCTGCAGATCCGCCAGAAGAATGAACGCAGGGTTTGCTTCTTAAATAAAGCTCTTCTGCTTTTTCTTGTGTAATTAATGTCATGCTACCTTTCTTTAGATGATTATTAGAGAGAAAGGAATCTTCAGTATTTATCAGTACATCAACTATGGCATTACCAATACCTATAACGTCAAAATTATTTGAATTTTTTTTTACATCGTTTTTCGGCATTGCTTATAAAAATTTTAAATTAAAGAATTGAAAATAATTATATTTGATTTTCAGAATTAAGTAGGGCTCTTTTAGGACCATGTATTGGGTCTTCTACTACAATAGTTTGCTCTCTATTAGCTCCTAATGAAACAATTGCTATAGGAACTTCCATAAGCTCTGCAAGAAATCTTAAGTACGACATCGCTGCTTTAGGTAAGTCATCTAGGCGTCTGCAATTTGCAGTAGAAGATTGCCACCCTGGTAATGTTTGAAATATTGGAGTACATTTACTAAAGGCTTCGGCACTGCTTGGAAAATAATCAATTTTCTCGCCATTTAATTCATAAGAAGTACAAACTTTAATTTCTTCCATTTCATCGAGAACATCTAATTTAGTAATTGCTAGGCAATCAAGTCCATTAACTTCTACGGCATATTTCCCAATAACACCATCAAACCATCCGCATCTTCTTCTTCGACCAGTTGTGGTGCCAAACTCTCCACCTCTATTGCACAATTGTTCATTAATACTGCCTCCTAATTCTGTAGGGAATGGGCCTTCTCCTACACGAGTTGTATAAGCTTTTGCGACACCAATTACTCTGTCTATGAGGGTTGGACCGACACCTGCTCCAATGCAAGCTCCACCTGAAACTGGATTAGAAGAAGTTACAAAAGGGTAGGTTCCATGATCAAGATCTAAAAGAGTTCCTTGTGCTCCTTCAAACAAAATATTCTTTTTGTTCCGAGATGCCTGATGAATAACTCTAGTGCAATCAACTATATATGGTTTTAGTAGTCTTCCAAAGTTTAAATATTCTTGGATGATTTTTTCCTCATCAAGTCTTTGTTTCCCATAAATTTTTTCTAAGAGTTCATTCTTTTCTGCAAGAGGTATTTCAAGACACTCTCTTAGTTTTTTTTCGTTTAATAGATCTATAACCCTAATACCACTTCTTTGTGCTTTGTCTGCATAAGTAGGACCAATTCCTCTACCAGTAGTTCCTATCTTTTTAATACCTCTTCTTTCTTCAATAGCAGCATCTATTAAACAATGATATGGCATTGTTACATGAGCGGTTGAAGCTAGTTGGAGTCCTGAAATGTCAATAGAATTATCTTTTAGCATTTTTATTTCTTTTAGCATTACCTTTGGATCAACGACTGTGCCTGAACCAATTAAACAAGTTGTGTCTGGGTAAAGTATCCCTGATGGGATTAAATGAAGCTTTAGTATTTTGTCGTCTACAACTATTGTATGTCCGGCATTTACTCCTCCTTGATACCTGACAACAACATCAGCTGAGCGACTAAGTAGATCAGTGATCTTACCTTTCCCCTCATCACCCCATTGAGCACCTATGACGACAACGTTTGCCAATGAAACTTCGGTACGAAACCGCTTAAATTAAGAGTTTACAACACTCTCAGATTTCTTAGGTGAAGTCAAACAAATAACTTAAAAGTTATATTTAGATTTCTTTGACAACGATTTTTTCTGCTCTTGATAGTTCCTTATTCAAACGGTCTTTTAATTTTTCGGGTAAAGGTCTGTTAGAGAAGGTTTTGTAGTGACCAGCCATTGCATTTAAAGCTGTTTGCATGGTTGTAAAAGAATTAGTTCCATTTACTTGGGGGCGATTTCTATACCTTGAAATGTAGGCAGTTATTAGACCTAGAGCTTCATCTTTAGCTTCTAATCGATTGTCGTCATCATCGGCCAATGCAATGGTTTCTTTTAAACTATGGGCAACTGAAACAGTATCTTGTACAAAATCTCCAGACATAGACGGCTTTGCTGCTTCTATGCTTGAACCAAAAGGATGAAATATAAGCAAAACTGCCAATAAAATAGATAAGGAAGCTTTTACAAGATTTTTTAATAGGAGATGAAAGTCCAGAATCATTTTTTAGTTGAAATTTCCTTTACTCTATAAGTTTTGTGGCTTTTGAGACAAAAAAGATTTTCTACTCTTAGCTATTTCATCTAAGAGCTCCTCTAAAATTATTTCCGCATTAAGCAATCTTGAGCTTTGATCAACCCGATTGATCAATTCTACCTTTCCTTCTTTGGAATCTCTCCCGGCAATGACCTTCCAAGGAATACCAATTAAATCTGCATCTTTGAATTTCACTCCTGCTCTTTCACTTCTGTCGTCAATTAATGCATCAATACCATTCTTAAGAAGTTCAGTATAAATTTTTTCACCAAGTTTTGCTTGCACATCATCCTTCAAATTGGC
>CACIYC010000005.1 GCA_902590775.1 uncultured Prochlorococcus sp. | reverse complement strand
CTTTAAAAATAGCCATCCAATAAGTGTTTCAAATCCTGTTGCCTTTCCATAAATAGCAATATTTACCTTACGAAAACCACGGCCAACTCGATTGCGTCCTCTTCTAACAAAAGTTCTTTCCAAATCAGTTAAATAAATTTCAATATTTTCTAATGCTAAAGCCTGTGCCTCAGCTTTGACTTTAGAAACAACTGAAAGATGAAGATCCTTAGGCTTTGCAGCAGTTTCAGCGAAACGTAATCTTTGATGTAATTCCCATACAGAGTCTCCTAACCACGCCAGTTGAAGTGGTCCCAAATCATCAGGACAGCCTGATGGTTTTAAATAACGAATCCAATCAGTCAAGCAGCAATTTGGCTTAAAGCCTTATTCAAATCTGATGAAACATGTAAAAACTCTTCAAGTCTGACAAGCTTTATTGTTTGCAAAACTCTTGCATTTCCAACAACAACAAAAGATCTTTTTGATTTTTTACATTCCTTAGCCATATGAACCATGGCACCTAAACCAGAGGAATCAATGAAATCAATTCTTGTTAAGTCAAGAACTGTGGGCAATTTATTTGTACTAAAAACATCATTCAGGAAATCAGTAAATTGCTTTTCTGAATAGGCATCTAATTGTCCTGTGAAATGAAAAAGCAAACAACCTTTTTTCTTTTCAAACCCACCCCGCAAAGAAACGGTCAGACGTTGCAAATCGTTTATGGGACCAAACCTCCTATTGCTTCACAAAAGAAGTGTAGTTATCAAAAAGCAACTCAACCACGGATCAACGCCTTTCTGACATCAGGTCAACAAAACGAGAGAAATGATGATCAGCATCATGTGGACCTGGACTGGCTTCTGGGTGATATTGAATCCCAAACACTGGCCTGTTACACATTGCGATGCCAGCAATTGTCCCATCATTAAGATTTAAATGTGTTATATCAACGATATTAGAATCTATTGATGAAGGCTCAATAGCAAATCCATGATTTTGACTTGTAATTTCAATCCGATTACTTTTACCACAAGGATGATTTAAACCTCTATGGCCATATGAGAGTTTAAAAGTCTCACATCCTAATGCTAAGCCAATAATTTGATGCCCTAGGCAAATGCCAAACATAGGCAAATTTTTTTCTTTGATTAGTCTCTTAGCCAAAGATATTCCTTCTTTAACTGCAGATGGATCACCAGGGCCATTTGAGAAAAATATTCCTTCAGGTTCTAGATTTACAACATCAGAGAAACAAGCATTTGCAGGCAAAACATCCACTTCACATCCATGCGAAACTAAACGATTAAGAATTGATCGCTTAATACCAAAATCAATGGCTACAACCTTAAAAGGTGCCTTTTCAGACCTCATTACTCTTTTATCAAATTCAACTGTTGAACTTGCATCCCATTTATAAGTTTTTTTTGTAGTAACTTTTTCAGCCAAATTCAGTCCCTTCATTAGGGGTTGATTTTTAATCTTCTTCAATAAATCAGATGGAGAAAAAGATCCATCAGAAGATATAACAGCATTCATAGTCCCAGCACTTCTTAAAATCCGAACAAGTGCTCTTGTATCAACTTCACAAATACCTACAACTTTCTCTTCTTCAAGCCAACTTTCAAAGGTTTTTCTAGAGCGCCAATTGCTTGGCTTAGATGTAATTCTTCTAGCAACGACTCCCTTTGCAGAGGAAGAATCAGACTCTTGGTCTTCAAAATTAATCCCAGTATTTCCCAACTCAGGGTGAGTAAATGTTATTAATTGCCCAAAATAACTTGGATCAGTCAAAACTTCCTGGTATCCAGTAATACCAGTATTGAAAACTATCTCCCCTAATACAGTTCCTCTATAGCCAAATGCTTTGCCTTCTATCAACGTGCCATCCGACAAAATTAAAATCGCAGTATCTTTTTGCATAGAATCAAGCATTAAATTAAAACTCCTAAAATTTTAAGTTTTCAACTTAGAAAATTCTTTAATTCATTAAATTTATCCCATGGCTTAGAAATCTCTATAGTTTTTAAAGCCATTTTGATACCTTGAGTTAAGTCAACTTCTATTCCAGAAGCCCAAAGGACTAAAGCTGAGTTTAAAGCAACAACTTCTGTTTGAGCTTGAGTCCCTTTTCCTTGCAATACCGACATAAGAATCTCTTTATTCATTGAAAGAGAACCTCCTTTTAATGAATTATTTGAGGCAGGGCTGAGGCCTAACTCTTTAATATCTAGAACATCAGAACTTATCTGCCCATTTTCAAGGAACCTAACTTGATTTATTCCTTCTAAAGAAGCCTCATCAAGCCCACCTGCTCCATGAACAACCACAGCTCTTTCTAAACCCAAATTCTTTAAAGCCTCTGCCATTGGATCAAGTAATTCAGGTTTTGCAACACCTAAGACCTGCGCTTTTGGTCTAAAAGGATTAACTAAAGGACCAAGCAAATTAAAGATTGTTCTAACTCCCAAGCTTTTCCTCAATGGAGCCAAATTTACTAACGAAGAATGCCAAACAGGTGCAAACAAAAAAGTAACTTTGGTTCTTTCTATAGCATCAGAAACCACTTGGAAAGGCGCATTTAATTTGAGTCCCAGCCCCTCTAAAACATCTGCCGAACCAACCTTGCCACTCGCACTCCTATTACCATGCTTGGCAATAGTTACACCGCAAGAAGCCGCTACAAAAGCTACGGCAGTTGAGATATTAAAAGTATCTGCTCCATCCCCACCAGTCCCACATGTGTCAACCATGAATACATCTGAACCGCTAAATGAAAAAGAACAAGCTTCTCTCAGGACCTCTGCCATAGTTGAAAGTTCTAACCCTGTAACTTGCTTAGCCCTTAAAGCAGTTAAAAAAGCTCCAGTTTGAACGGGAAGAAGCTCATTATCAAGCCAAGCATTCATAAGTGCTTTTGCTTCAACTGACGAAAGTTCATGAGACGCCAATAGCTTTTCGAGAAGTTTTGGCCAAGAAACAATAGACATAAAAAAAGGATGGGACTCAGACAAAAACCCGGGTGCGTTGCACTCGGGTTATAACAAGGGCATGAATACTTAATGTATTAACTAAAATTTACTCCTTAGGGAAGATTAGTCTTAAAAAAACCTCGCATTAATTAATTATTCTCAGAGGTATCGAAACCAGATCCAACAATCTCTCCAGAATCATTACCAGGTCTAAATCCTTGCCTCCATATTTTCCGAGTTTTTGAAAAAAGATCTTCTCTTGTAAGATTCCACAGATTTAAGACCCTAAGCATATCCGCCTGTATATCACTAGCTCCAGAGAAGCCTTCATATCTATTTATTAATCGCGCAAGATCAATCAAATCATTCTCATTAGGTTCTTTTTTAGCCAATAAACGATTTACATGATCTCTATCGATTGAATACAAAGGATGGTTTTGACCTTCCATTAATACAAATCCAAATATATAAAGAGTGATTTAATCACGTTTTGACCAAATGCAAACTAAATTAATAGTCAGTCTAATGAAGTCATGGCAACATTGAGGTTTGATCTAATAAAGAGATATCTAAAGCCTCATAGGCAAACATTAATTCTAGGAGCTGTAAGTCTAGTTATAGTAAATGTCTTGAGCGTAGCAATTCCATTTGAAGTTCGTAGGGTTGTAGATGCTTTAAAAGAAGGTTTTACTTTTAATGATGTTCTAAAACAGTCAGGATGGATAGTTATCCTTGCGAGTCTAATGGCAGTAGTCCGCCTTTGGTCTAGGCAACTTGTTTTTGGGATTGGAAGAAAAGTAGAAGTTGATTTAAGACAAAAACTCTTTAATCATATGCTTATACAAGATCCAAGCTGGGTTCAAAAGATAGGCAGTGGTGAAGTTATAACTCGAGCAACAAGTGATATTGAAAATATCAGGAGATTGCTTGGATTCGCAATTTTAAGTCTTACAAATACCTTCTTAGCTTATGCATTTACCATTCCAGCAATGATTGCCATAAATCCATGGCTTACAGCCGCATCAGTATCTCTTTATCCATTAATGCTAGGGATTGTTAGACTATTTGGTGGAAGGATGGTTAACCAGAGAAAGCGTCAACAAGAAGCGCTTTCTAGGCTTAGCGAATTAATTCAAGAAGATCTTTCAGGTATTAGCGCAATAAAAATCTATGGGCAGGAAAAGGCTGAATCTAAGGCCTTCTCATCTCTTAATAAAAACTACAAAAAAGCTGCAATTAATCTTGCCAAAACTGCAAGTACTTTATTCCCATTACTTCAAGGTATTTCGTCTATTTCCCTTTTACTAATACTTGCCCTTGGAAGTGGGCTTATACAAAATGGTTATTTAACTATTGGGGGATTAATCGCACTAATACTTTATGTCGAAAGATTGGTCTTCCCTACGGCTCTATTAGGTTTCACCTTAAACACTTTTCAATTAGGTCAAGTTAGCCTTGACAGGGTAGAAGAATTATTAAGCAATACGCCAAGCATTAAAGATAATAATCAAAGCAAATCATTTAAGGGCTCTGTTAAAGGAAAATTAGAAGCCAAAGGCCTATCAATAAGCTATGAGAATAGCAACACAAAAACTTTGAAAAATATTAATTTTATCATTAATCCTGGAGAGCTTGTAGCAATAGTTGGACCAGTAGGCTGCGGAAAAACAACTCTTGCAAGAGCCTTAGGTCGAATGGTAAGTGTTCCCAAAGATCAACTATTTCTTGATAATGTAGACATTACAGATTTAAAACTTGAACAGCTTCGTAAGAATATTGCATTAGTTCCTCAAGAAGGATATTTATTCACAAACACATTGGAAAATAATATTAGATATGGGGATCCATTTTCTTCAATAGAAAAAGTAAAGAAATCAGCATTAGAAGCTCAACTCAATGAAGATATTAAAGGTTTCCCTGACGGGCTAAAAACACTAGTAGGAGAGAGAGGGATCACACTTAGTGGTGGCCAACGTCAAAGGACAGCCCTGGGAAGAGCTCTATTAATAAACTCACCAATAATTGTTCTAGATGATGCATTGGCTAGTGTAGACAATAAAACAGCATCTGGAATTCTTTCATCTATTAGGAAACAAACCAAAAGAACAATTGTGATGATAAGCCATCAACTTTCTGCGGCGGCGGCTTGCGACCGAATATTAGTTTTAAATGAAGGCAAGTTAGTCCAAGAAGGAACTCATGAGAAATTGATAAGAATAGAGGGGATTTACAAAAGATTATGGGAAAGACAAAAAGCAACTGAACAGCTTGAGACTGAAGAAAAAACTGCAAATTGACATTTATATAAATTTATAGGGATTTTAATAATCCAGCTGAATTCTCTTTAATGTCTTTAAAAGATCTAAAGGCAATTATGAAATGACCGATTTTAATACCTACTCAGTCAAATGTAACCTTACATTTGGGGATATCTATCTTCAAATACTTGCTTGGATGGCTGTTGTTTTTGTAAGTCTTGCTGGTGGACTTGGTCTTATGGGGGCTTCAAGCCCTACATATGCTTTGATTGGTGTTGGGTTGATTTTAGTATTGAGTCTGCCCTTCTTATTATTTGCTTTTGTCACTACATTGTTAAATCATATTCAATTAGAACCTTTACCATGAAAGATAGATAAATTACTTTCTCTTTTCTCAATGCTACCAAGTTGGTTAAATTCAAAAAAAAATCAAGCAATCGATTTAGAAACAAAAGAGATTAAGCATCATATTTTGAATGAGTTTATCAATGCTATTCCAAAAGAAAATGAAGAGGAGATATATTTTGGCTGCGGCTGTTTTTGGGGAGCAGAAAAAGGTTTCTGGAAATTACCTGGTGTAAAAACTACAGCGGTAGGATATGCAGGAGGCAAAACAGAAAATCCTAACTATAGAGAAGTTTGCTCAGGAAACAGCCAACATGCCGAAGTGGTAAGAGTCCTTTGGAACAAAAATCAAATTGATCTAAGTGATCTTCTCAAAATGTTTTGGGAATGTCACGATCCAACTCAAGGTAATCGTCAAGGAAACGATTTAGGGAGTCAATATAGATCAGCTATTTTTACTACAAATTCAAATCAGAATAAAATAGCTTTCAATAGTAGAGACGAATATCAAAGTCTTCTAAAAGAGAAGGGTTTCGGGAAAATAACTACTGAAATATCCTCAAACCACACTTTTTATTATGCTGAAAAATATCATCAACAATATTTAGCCAAGCCAGGAAGCAGACCATACTGCTCGGCAATGCCAACAAATATTTCCTTAGGTAATTTTAAAGGCTCGAAATTTAAACTTGCTCCTAAAATCTGGGAACATTTTAATTGGGAGGAGACTCATTGCGTACTAAGAAGTACAAATTCTCCTATAATTTAGAACTAAGGAATAATGGAAGATAACATTAACGATAAAACTATTATTTTAATTATAATTGGAACTATTTTATTGGTTTTCATTCTAGTCTTTAGCTTTATGCCTTCAAAAGACCAACTTTCACCTCCTATACAGTGGAAAGATGCTCCCACTCAATCAATTTAGAAAATTTTGAACCTGAATATAATAATAAATCTATGGAATAAAACCTTAAAGATAATTTTATATACCGTTTCGTGAAAGAGCAAAATAAAAACAAGAAAGAAACGAGTTTAACAACTCCTACAAAAGCTATGGTAAGTATATATAGTTTTTTAGCTATTATATTAGTAATAATACCTGAATGGATTGCCGAATTTGCACTTTCTATTGAAAATAAAAGTCATTATAATGGTCTTCCAAATACAAATGAAATATGGGAACTCAATCCAGAACTAAAAATATCTAGAATGAGAATGAAAGAACTACGAAAACTAGCATTTGATCTTAATTTAAAGGACTATGCAAGGGAAAATCGCAAAGGATTATCTAAAAAATTATTAAAAGAATTAAGAAAAAGACAAATTTCATAAATTTAAAAAAGTCTAATCATATAAAAGGATATTTTGTTATAGTAAAAATAATCGGGGCGTAGCGCAGTTTGGTAGCGCACCACTTTGGGGTAGTGGGGGTCGTGGGTTCAAATCCCGCCGCTCCGATTAATATTTAATAATCATTTATTAAATATTAATAAAAACAAGTTTATTATTAGTTATTATTTCAATAAATTCAATCAATGTATTCTCAAGAAACAAATAAAAATTCTTAAGGCAATGAATTTTATTATAAACTTTATTTTAATAATATTAATAGTCTTTCCAGTAAATCCAGCATCAGCCTATTCCCCTGAAAAATATGAAGATTATCTAAATAATTGGAATAGCAAAATAAAACTAGCAAGTGAATTTCTTGATAATGCAGAAAAAGAACTTAAAAATGGAAATGAAATTCAAGCATGTCTAAATCAAAGAAAAGCAGCAAAATATGGAATTGAAGCAACTGAAAGTCTAATCAAAGCTTTTAAAGAAAGTGGCTCAACAGATGATTTAAGTAATATAAAAGCAGGCCTAAATAAATGGAAGGAGTTAAGAGATTTTTGCTAACCAATACTAATAAGAAGATGAAACCAGGTTTAAATAAATAAATTGAAAAAGTGAAAAATGGTTATAGAGCAGCTCTCCTAAAATAATAGAAATAGAAACTGAACCAAAAAGAGAAACTAGAACCAATCCAACAGGAACCCCTAAAGATTCTGGGCTAGAATCAAAGGAGAAAGAATTGATTCGCCTGAAAACTGCCATATCAAATAATATGCTTAAACAATTATTAGCTTTCTAAATAGACAAATGGCAGTAAGTAAAAACAACTAAAAAAGCTTCAATGGAGCAAAAAAATGACTTCTGTCATTTTCAGGCCCAATAAAAACTACCTAAGCATGTGACTAATTACACCTTTACTGGAAACGGTTTATACGCTTTCAAGGACTCAGCCAAGGCTTTGGTACCCCGTAGACATTCTGAAAAGTGTATACAAGACCAGTGCTAAAGACTTGTCATCACTCATACTTATAGGGTCCTAAGTGTGAGGAATCCAAATGAAGCTTTTTCAGCAATTGCTGATAGCTCCTGCTGCTCTTGGTCTTTTAGCTCCTTTAGCTGCTAATGCAGCTGAAGTAAACATCAATGATGTTGCAGGCTATACAACCCCAGGCGCAGAAGTTTCTACTTCTCAATTCTCCGATGTTGTTCCTGGAGATTGGGCATATACAGCTCTACAAAACTTAAGTGAGAGCGCAGGTTGCGTTGAAAACACATACGCACAAAATCTTCAGAACGGTCAATCTTTAACTCGTTATGAAGCAGCTGCACTCTTAAATGCTTGCTTAGAAGGTGGTATTGCTTCAGCAGAATTAAATTCTGATGCAGCTCGTCTATCAACTGAGTTTGGTACTGAGATGGCCATTCTTAAAGGTCGTGTAGATGGACTTGAGTACAAAGTTGAAGAACTTAGTGCTGGTGCATTCTCATCTGCAACAAAGATGACCGGATCATCTGTATTTACTACAGGTTGGCTTGATACAGATACTGCTACTGATAACAAGTTAGCATCTGAGTTCAACTTCAAAATTGATTTAAATACCAGCTTCACTGGTATGGATAATCTTTATACAGAGATTGAAACAGGTAATCAGAACGACCTGGTAATGGATAGCCAGATCAACACTACTGAATCAGGTGGTGGTGCTACAAATGAACTTCAAGTTAAGTCTCTTTGGTATGCATTCCCAGTAGGAGATTTCACAGTTACTGCTGGTCCATTATTGGATCAAGATGATGTGATTTCAGCTACAACATCTATATACTCAAGTGCTTTCAGACTAGCTGAAATGCCTTGGGGAACAGCAGGAACCACTGGTGCTGGTGCTGCTCTTGAATACCTTGCTGACAATGGTTGGAATGGATCATTCAATATAGTTTCAACAGAAGCTAGTGATGCAAGCCAGGGTGCTTACACCTTAGAAGGCCAAGATATCTGGACAGCATCAATTGGTTATGATGCTGCAAACTTTGGTGGTGGTATTATCTACACTGACAATGACATGGGTCTTGCAGATGCTGCAGACACAAGTTTTGGTGTAGGTGTCTACTTCAGACCTGATGATTTGCCAACAATTTCAATTGCATATGATCAGCTATCTGATAACGATGCAACTGACTCAAGCAACCTTTTAGTTGGTTTAGACTATCCATTAGGTGATGGTACTCTAAGTGCTGCTTTCCAATCAGTAGATTCTCAAGGTACTAGCACAGGTAACTGGGAAATTTACTACAACTATCCTATTAATGATGGTGTTTCCATTCAGGGTGGTATCTTTGGCGAAGAAGTTACTAGTACTGACGACAGACAAGGATTTGTTGTTGAAACATTCTTTACCTTCTAAGCAATTAGTTGCTTAATTATTAGATCAGGACTTTACTTGGTCTAATAAAAAAAACCTCCTTCTTATAGAAGGAGGTTTTTTTTATGTCCGTATCTCAAAATTAAAATCTAATTATTTTGCTTCATAATGTATTTATAAAAATAAAATCAAGCAATCTATAATAGTTAATATTATTCATCACTCTGATCTTCTGGAGAAAAAGCAGATTGAATAAGTTTAAATGAACTAATTCCTACAGAAATAAAGACAAAGACAGAAGTTCCTATAAGTAATCCTACAGTTAAATTTGACAACTCCAACTCTCCAAATTTTATAACTAACAATAGATTTTGGAAAGTATTCATCATCGTTTTAATATCTAATTACATCTAAACTAACAAGAACTCCCATCAAATAGTTAAGATGATAAGAAACACATTGTTTTTCTTCTGAAAGCTAATTCTAAAGATCTTCATTAGTCTAAATATCAATAATATTTGTAAGTCTTTCCTTTTTGAAAACAAATCCATATAAATCTATCAATAAATTTTAGATACATTAGGCTAAAAGGTAAATAGAGCTAAATTGACAAAAGCCAAGGATCGATTCATGAGAAAAGTATTGTTTTCGCTTTTAGCAGCACCACTAACAATGCTGTTTTTCCCTTTACAAACAGACGCAAGTTATTGGCTAATCGTTGGAAGCTATAGGCAAGGTCCTGGTTCCAGGCCAGAAGTAAGTGGAATCACTAGCCCGTCACTTTATGGTATCCCAATGAAAACAAGAGAACTATGCGAAAAAGCTGGGGATAAAATCACTAATGAAATTTACAAACCTGTCTGGCAACTAGATAATAAATGGACGTGTATTTATAGTGGTGATTAAATATCCTTGTTCTGCCATAAGAGGAAAGAAAACTATCTATTTATCTCTTAACATCATGAGCACATCCATCACCTGAATATGAGCTTGAATCGTAATATCCATTTCGTGTTCCAAAATACCCTGTAATCAATACAAAAGGTATAGAAGCCCATAAAAGCAAGTCGGAGAATTCCATTTTGAAATATTTTATAAGGTAAATATAGTTATTAAAAATAATCTTTCAATCAAATATTACCAATGTGAGACTTTAAAAAAATAATTCTTACATATTATACGAGTCTTTGCAATATTGGATCTACTCCTATTTTTATGATAATTACAGATAGCAAAACCCATGCAGAAAAGAAAATTATAAATAAGGTCGGTCCTTTAAAAATCGGTTCAAAATATTTATTGCCTCCCTCATTCTTCAACATTAACTGACACTCTAACAATTGTGCTTTTGTCAATCGGAAATAGTTAGATTCGGGGATTCTGGCCTCTGAATATCTTAAATATATATTCCTACATAGACCTTCAGCATCTTTGATTTTTAAATATCCACAGAGTTTTCCTGGTTTGAGCAACTCTTGAACCTTTTCAAGATTCCTGGTCGTACCAATATTAAAAAGGTCTCCATTTTGAATTAAATAAATATAAGCTTCCATAAATGGAAATCTGCACTTAAAACTTAATTATGAATGCAAAGTAGCAACTAAGCATAAATCTTGAAAATACTTATCGTAATTTCAATTATATAAATCTAATCATGATTCAAGTTCTGATCAATCTCTAAAAAATCATTTTAAGAACTTTAAGCTGCCAATATACAATCATTATCAAGATTATCAATTCTAAATCTTTGCTCTAGGCTTGGTCCATAAAGCTCATTCCCCCAAATCTCAACTTTTGAAAAACTAGGCACTAATAAAACGAGCACTTCAGCAGGGAATAAAACTCGTTCTAAAAAGAAATTATCTGGTCCTATACATCTAAGTACAACCATATTTTCGCTTTGATTACGATAAGAGAATTCAACCATTTTTCTATTGATAGAATTCCATTAAAAAATAAATTAATTAAATTTACTGTATAGAATGTAACTAAAAATAATGATAACGCAAGTTAAGTGTATAAATAACTACAGCAATCATTTTAAATTAATTATGAATATCTACCTTCTTTCAATGCTACACTTAGAACTTGTCTTTTCTTATTAATCTCGACAACAACGTCTGCATCAATATTCATAAGACTTTCTTGAGGTAGTGAGCATTGAATCATTCTAATAAAGGAAATCAGAGAATCTCCTTTTAAAGCAGATCCTCTTTCTCTCAACATCTCTTTTTCTTGTTCTATTTTCCAAGAAGCTGTAGAAGAAAAATCTATTGCCTTAATATGCCAAAGACGATCAATTCTTCTCCATATAGGAATATAATTAAGTAATATATTCTGCACTTTAATTCTATAATTTATCTCCTCTATTGTAATCGAAGGGAGGGGAATATCATTGTGTAGATCTTTATTTGATGAATTTTTTATAGGATCACATCCTAAGAACCAACCTTCTAATACCAATGCATCTGCATCAGATTCCAACCACCCAGATCTATCACCAAGTCCATCCCTTAATGCTTTATCAAACTTAGGAGCTTTAAGGTGTCCAGTTTGCAACCATCTATCAAGTGACTCTTCTAAAAGAGAAATAGAATGACTACCAGGAAGACCTCTTGGTACACCCCAGGGATTCTCATTCATAGCTATTTCTAATTCTTTACTTGGTAAATAAAAGTCATCTAAAGATATAACCTTAATTGATATATTTAAATCTTTACCAGCCTGTTCTATCCACTTACCAAGTGTAGTTTTACCACAACCAGGCAAGGCAGATATTCCAAATAATCTTCTTTTTTTTGCCTGAATAATACTTCTTTTGATATCTGAAAGAAGAGGCAAACATAAACCCAAGATCCAATCTATCTTTGTCTCTGGAGCTAAAAATGCAGTTGCAAGATTCTCTCCATTGTTAATTCGCCAATGCTCAAGCCAATCAGATGGTTCCCATCCCATTTCAATCAAAAGAGATTTAAAACCATCCAATGGGAATAATATCTCTGGATTTCGTGGCTCTTTAAAGAGGGATAAAATGTTATCCATCATGAATTAAGCAAAACTCAAAAGTAAATCATCCATACTTATCAATTAAAGCCTTAACTGCCAAGGCCCATCCTTCAGAATGAGGTGCAGGTGCTAACAAAAATTCGCCTTTATCTAATCCTGGTTTTAAAGCTACATTAGGGCCATCTTTTCCAGGAACAACAACAGCAATATCAGCCACTTCTAATAAAGGCAAATCATTTTGGGAATCTCCTAAAGCTATTACCTTGGCTGCTCTATTGTTCAAAAATTTTTTCAGTTCAATTACAGCTTTACCTTTATGACTTCCTTTACCAAGTAAATGGCTCATTCGATTACCTTTAAATATTGTCGAATCAAATTTCTTGGCTGTTTCAAGAATTAATTGATAAACCTCATCAGGAGGATTCAAGAAAGGGACACTCCACTGTCTATCTAGGGCAAGATCTATTGATCTCCCTTTCAATCCAGTTAACTGATTAATCTCCTTTACTGACAAGTCATTTAATGGTCTTAATACATATCCAACCTCCTTAGAAATTAGATCCAATTTTGATCTTAAATATTTATAGCTTCTTCCTAAAACCAACTCCCATTCATCTAAAGAAGAAGAATAGTTACCATAAATTGCTCCACCATTTTCTACAATAAATGGATCTTTAAGACAAATCTCTTTTCTAATAGCCCTAACTTCAGAGGCAGTTTTGCTAGTACAAGGTATTAAAGGAATACTAAGGTCTTGCAAGCATTTAATAACTGGCAAGGCTGGAGTTAAATCATAATTATGATCCATCAATGTGCCATCAATATCAGTGACAATCCATAATGTGCTTTTATTAGATATTAAATTCATTTTTTCTGCATCAACCAATTTACAGAATAAGGCTTTAACTCAATAAAATTATTTAAATAATCAAAATCATTCAATACATCTCTCCAGTAAGTATTAGGGCTCAATTCAAAATCTAGATTATCAGTAATGCAAAAACTTAATTTTGTATTAGTCATATTATGTATAGCCCAAACTTTGTAATTGTCACAACCTCGAGAGATAATCACAATATCGCTTCGTTTTTTGCTATGGCAATGCATAGCTTCCTCAGGATGAAATGCTTTTAAACGTTTTCTAACAGACATTGCATGATTTAAAACTTTGAGATTTTTACTTGCAAATGATTTTTCATCATTTAAAGTATTAACTAATATTTTTTTATCAAATCTCTCTCTATTTAAATCTCTTCTCTCTCCACTTTTTACGAAAGTATTAATATCATTTTCTGATGCCATTATTGCTTGCAAATAAAATGCAGGGACACCCTTTAATGCAATTATAAAAAGTTGACTTAATATAAATCTTTCAAACTGAAGATATTTTCTATCTATACCAACATCTGACATTGCACTCCACCAACTAATATTTAATTCGTAAGGTTTATCTTCACCATTAGGCATCCTTCTATGACTAACCAATCCTCCTCTTTGTTCACAAGCAATCAACAAGTTATGAAGTCTACTTGCACTCATTAATCCTTCCAACGCTCTTAAACCAATACCATCATGTGAAGCTGTAAAATTCAAGAAACCTGTATTAGATGGCAATGAAGGCCATGAAGAAAGCCATTTATTTATTAAGTCAGCCTTATTAGTAATTAATGATTCAAGGAGAAGAGGTGGTAACGGAAAATTATAAGCTAAATGTGCTTCATCTCCTGATATTAAATAAGAGATATTCTCTTTCTCTGGAACATTTGTTTCTGTAATAAGAACTCCTGAAAGCTTAAGTTTTTCAAAAAGTATTCTTAATACTTTTACAATGTCATGAACTTCATTCATATGTAAACATGTGGTTGAAGGTTCTTTCCATATAAAGCCAATTGCATCTAACCGAATCCAACTAATTCCATTTTTAATATATTTTATAATCAAAATTAAAAACTCTAATAAGACCTTAGGTTCTCGCCAATTAAGATCAATTTGATCGGGTCCAAAAGTTGTCCAAACATCTTTTGTCCCATCTTTAGTTGCAATACTAGTAAAAAGAGATGTATTCCTAGGTCTAATCACATTTTGCCAATTACCATTAATTGATGGATTTAATATATAGTTTTTACCAGGCTCAAAAGAACTTTTAAATTGTTGAACCCAAGGATGCGAAGCCGAGACATGATTCAAGACAAGATCTGCCATTAGGACATAATTCGAAGAAAAAATTTTCAAGTCATCCCAAGAACCAAAACGAGAATCTATTTTTTCATAGCTTGATACTGCGAAACCCCCATCACTTGTAGAACATAAAAATGGCAAAAGGTGAATATTAGAGACAAGATTGCTTAAATAGTTATCAATCAATTCCTTTAATGGCTTCAATGCTGGCTGATTTGCCGATCGAACACCATCTGCATATGTAATCAAAACAGCTGTAGAAGAATTCCAATAAGATTTAGAGTTTTTTGCTTCTTCAATATTTGAATCACAATTTGCTTCTAAAGTCTGCAACAATTGCGACAACAGATAATCAAGTTCTTCGACAGTCTGATCCTTGTATATTCTCTTTAAAAGGCAACCAAGCTTTTCTAGCTGTTGTTTTTCTGAACCTGTCACTTAGGTATTTCCCAATTCTAGGCGCAGGAACAACATAATTACTTTTTTCATTCTGTCCCTCTTATTTCCCGAATGGACTTTAACCAGGATTTGATCACAACAATTCACGAGTATAGGGTTACAGAAGATTCTCTATTAAATCTTAATAAGGGCTTAGGAAAAAAGCCTACAGCTATTTTGATTCCATGTTTATTTGAAGAATTCAAAAGGCCTGCCTTAAGGCAAACAAGAGATGTACTCAAAGATTTAAAAGGTCTTAATGAATTAGTTATTGCTCTCTCTGCAAAAACAGCTGAAGAAGTTAATGAAGCAAAAGATTTTTTTTCTTCAATGCCATTTCCTGTCCATATTCAATGGACTAATGGACCTGAAGTTATCGAACTTCTCAAGAAACAAGAACATAATGGTCTTGACTTGATAGGCACCCCTGGGAAAGGTTGGGCTGTTTGGCAGGGGATTGGAATAGCAACAAGGCATTCTGAGGTTGTTGCATTGTTCGATGCTGATATAAAGACTTTCAGCAGTTCTTATCCTGCAAGAATGTTGCAACCCTTACTAGATCCTTCTCACGGAATTTCTTACGTAAAAGCTTTTTATAGCAGGCTATCTCTAGAATCAAATGTCTTGCAAGGAAGAGCCACACGACTATTTGTTGGTCCATTATTAACTTCGTTAGAACAAATATTCGGTCAAGGGGCTTTTTTAAAATATCTTCAATCTTTTAGGTACCCACTAGCAGGTGAATTTGCTTTTACGAGAGATTTAGGCATGAACCTAAGAATTCCTTGCGATTGGGGCCTTGAAATCGGCCTGCTATCTGAAGTTTATAGAAACGTAAGGCTATCAAGGATTGCTCAAGTAGATCTTGGGATTTTTGATCATAAGCATAAAGAAGTTGGAAAAAACCCTAAAGAAGGTCTGCAAAGAATGTGCTCAGAAATCCTATCAAGTATTTTAAGAGGTTTAATGGAGCACCAAGCTGAAACATTAACCAATTCTGAACTAGCAACCCTAGAGGTTTTATATAAACGAGTTGGACAAGATAGGGTTAAACAATTTGGATTAGATTCTGCTGTAAATGGTCTTCCATATGACAGACATCAAGAAGAGTTATCGGTTCAAAGATTCTCAAAAATACTAAGACCTTCAACAATTAATTTTTTAGAATCCCCAGTAACTCAACAATTACCTTCTTGGTCTAGAGTTTTATCATGTGAACAGAATCTGCAGCGTGATTTAGCAGAAGCAGGATCGGCTAATAAAAGCAGCTAATTATGAATTAATAGCTATTTGTATAAATATTAATTATATATAAGATTTTGCTAAAAGTTTATGCATAATTATTTGCATGACAAGATCAATCTTGACATCATATTTGGGACAATTACCATAAAAATGTTTTAAAAATAATAAACGACAAATGCATGATAATTTGAATCTCATAGATTTCTTTGAGCATTTTGACAAAGGAGATCCTTATATGAGAGCTGCTATTTCTGAGCTTCAAGACAATATGCCCAATCAGCTCCTCGACAAGCATTCAAGCTGGTTTCTAACCTGGTCTCAAGCAAGAAAAAAATAAAAACATAACAATGTAAAGAAAAAGACCCGTCTAAAGAGACTTTTGATGTATTAATAACACTGTTTACTAAAAGCTATGTTTCCTTTTACCTTTGCCGGCCTTCTTACTACTCCGGCCCCATCAGCTGCCTACCTTGGGATAGCAGCAATTGCTCTATTTGCTGTTATGGCAGTTTTAGTAGGTCCTGATTATGACCAGCAAAACATGCCAGCCAAAAAGGACTAGAACGAACTGTTTTCTAATGAAAAGAGGGTGATGGCTAAAGCCCACCCTTTTTTTTATGCAAAAATTTTTATTAAATTAGAAACGACACAAATCAAAAAGGACATTAAAAAAGAATTTAAAGAAGAAATAGAGACTCAAGAAAAAATTTGCAAAAATTTTTAAGGCAAAAGATGCTTTTCAAGCAATAACAGTAACGCTCAGAAAGTCCTCTAATCTCCTTCTCCATTACAGCTCCAAGCCTTACCTGAAAAGCCTTCTAAGCAGCTGTTATCTTAAAGCATTCTTGCTGTAATTCTGCACACCCAGCAATTGGAAAGAGTGTGTTAAGAGAAATGAAATAGATGCAAGGCATAAGGAACCTTTGAAAGCTAGAAAAGAACAAAATAGCGTGAATTTTTTCTATTTCTTTTCAGTAGAAAACTAACTTTTAAGAAATTATTATAAAAAGAAACCACAGTTCTCAATGAGAACTACATAAAACTAACCAATCAAAAAAGATATTTCGTACTTAAAGTAAAAAATAGAAATCTGATAAAAAATCAAAGATTATCCGATTCCACCTTTAATGTATATAAAGAGTTTAGAAGTAATAAGTCATTAGGTTTAACGATAAAGAAAATAAAATTATACTATAAGAATAAGTAAAATAAATATCAATAATATTAGAAAATTAGAAACAAAGATTTCTAATTAAATTCTTATTTTGTTAGAAATTCTATTTTTTTTACAAGACATAAAATCATGATGTTAAAGTCGAAGAAAATAGTCTCAACAAAAACCAAATGAATTAAAGAAAGAGTTTTTATACAAAGTAATTGATAAGTAATTATTTAACCTAAAATTAGCTAACTTAGTACTTTTATCCAAGTAGAAAAATAATAATAAAGATCTAATATTTTAATTTATTAACCATTTATGCACTAGCTTTATAAATGTTCTAAAAGAATTATGTACTAAGAACTTTCTAATTATGCAGTTTTACGTAGTAACTTGCGTGGTCCCCTCAGAGACACAAGATGAAGGCTATACATCATTCATTAAATACATGGAAGATGGAGCAACAATGGACCGATTTGATGGCTTTGAATTAATTGCAAGACTTCATATGCCAGAGTCAGGTGAATTGTGCATTATCTGTAAAGCCGCTGATACAAAAGCACTTTTCAAACATTTTATGTTCTGGAGATCAGCCTTTGGATGCGAATTCCTCTATAGACCAGCACTTACTTGTGCAGAGATGGTTGAAATGCAAAAAATGCACAATACAGAAATGGAAGAGAAAGGTTTTTAATATAATAATGTGAATAGAATTTTAGTATTTATAATCTTTCTATACTGCCAAGATAACAAGCTCAAGACTTATGAAATATAAAAAATCAATCATCTCTTATTTTAATCTTAAACTCAAATCTAATAATTAGACCTATTAAAATTAGCAAAATACCAGAGAATAAGCTTAGAGACTGAATAGGCAATGAATTTAATCGACAATTTATACTAGGTTACATCTAATTGAGATATAAGCCAAACCAAAAATAAACCAATATTATTAATCGAACTAGTTGCATGTAAAATGGGAAATCTAAGTGAGATCAACCTAGGGAATCAGTTGTTATCACTTGTTGTTGCAGGAGGACTAGTTGCATTTGCGTTTCTAATTATTAGACTCGTACTTTCTAGTATCAAATTCATATCTAGAAAGTTAAGAAGCAACGCCTCAAAAAATGACTCAAGAAAGTGAGCTCAAAACAAATCTACGAACTAATGGATTGACTAATTATCTTTAATAGTAAAAATAAAGTCTTACTCATAACTCAGTCTTGACTTGCGGATCCCTGTAAAGTAAATTCTTTAGGAATTTTTACTTCTTTAAGCTCATAAATAAAGAAAACTCGCTATCTTCTTTAGGCTCAACCGTCAATATTGACCTGGGAAAAATAAATGACACGATCTCATCAGATCTAAAAGAACAATTATCAAAAGACCCATATGGCAAAGTAATAGATTATAGAATTACAGATGGTGTCGGAATAGGAGTGATTTTAGAATTAAGAAATGGACAAAATTTTTGGTTCTTCAAAGACGAAATTCACTCTATATCTTCAGGAGAAGAAATAGATACTGCGTATTTAGCAATAAACAAATTCAATTCAGGTGGTTTAGATATATCTAATACGCTTAAAGATGTATTAAATCCAAATAATTTCCTCAAATGGTTAAAATCATCTCTAAATAACGTAATTTAAATAGATAGAATTTTTCCAAAATATAATTCTATATTTTATCTATGTATTTCTTCTGAACCTCCATTGAGACCAGATAAAGACAATTGATATACTTTTTCATGTATACTATTATCTAAATTATTGGCAGTAAAAGTTGAATAAAGCCATGATTCATCTGGATAATGAGCTGAAATATCTCTTTTCCCTAAGAACAACTTAGATGATGCTAATAAGAACCATTCACTATATGACTGTCTATATCCAAACTCAATTAAAAGAGTACCATTAGCTACTGGTGGGGCAAAGCAAAACTCATTATTGGTATATGTTTTCAGTTCCACCTCCTTCATGATACATGGCATAGAGCTTATAGAGCGACCATTACTTATATCATATATCCTTAAACATAATCTATGATTTTCATTGCTAATAAAATTCAATTTGTCCTTACTTGAAAGGTTCCAACTACATCTAAGTTGATTATTAGTGAGGTATCTAGATGAGAAAAAAGTATCCTTATTAGAATATTTTTCTAATACTTTTCGAACCAAAGATTTTATTTTAATCTTTGCTAAAGAAACAATCCCCATAAGGAACTAAAGCAATATAACTATTATTATTCCACAGAAAATATTACATTTGAGAATATTAAAGATTTTTTTAGACACAAATTCTAATTCCCTGACATAAAGGAAGTAGCGCCTTAACCCCTCTCCATCCTTGAACTAAACAAATAAGCAGTATGATTTTTACAATATCTTTTTTTAAGGCTAATCTAAATATAATAAAATATTTTCATAAATAACGAACTATAAGTCGAAATAAAAATGCTTACTGAGTTATTTCAACAGCTTGTACTAATAGTCATATCAATAGTGTCAAATTTCTTTTCTGCTATTGCTGGTGGAGGTTCGGGATTAACGCAGTTGCCAGTACTCATATTACTAGGACTCCCTTTTACCAAAGCATTAGCTACTCATAAAATAGCTAGCGTTGCACTTGGTATAGGCGCAAGCATTAGGCATTATAAAGAGCAAACATTAAAACCTAAGTTTATACTTCTTATTTTATTTTTCGGATTACCTGGTGTACTATTAGGCTCAAACCTAGTCCTTTTTATTAAAGAGCAGCTAGCTACATTTAGTTTAGGTATACTAATATTATTTCTCGGTATATATTCCTTTAAAATCAAAGAAAATAATAAGGATAAATTGAAATTAAGTAATATTATGATTGCAATAGGATCTATAGCTATATTTATGATAGGTGTTATCAATGGCTCCTTAGCCTCAGGTACTGGCTTGTTTTTGACTTTTTTATTAATTAATTGGTTCAATCTATCTTATACTGAAGCAGTTGCCTATACATTAGTTTTAGTTGGAGTGGTTTGGAATGGTACTGGCGCAATTGCTCTTGGAATTAATAATGAAATTAAGTGGTCTTGGATTCCTTCTCTGATTATTGGGTCATTTATTGGTGGATACCTAGGCGCACATTACTCGATTATTAAAGGCGAAAAAGTTGTAAAAAAATCATTTGAAATTTTGACCATATCAATGGGCAGCTTTCTTATAATAAAATCAATCTTCCTGCAATCCTAAAAAAAGCTATTTAAAAAAGTGTTCATACAACATACAATATCAAAGACAATATAAAGCGTTTGGATTGAATTACTTGCAGTTCTTTAAAACATTATTCAAAAAAAACAAGAAAATCTCTAGCATCAGCAAGCTTGAAACTACTCAGACTGATAGCCATATTGAACTTCTTAAAAGAAGAATAGAAGAAGTTGACGAGAAAATAAAATTGACAACTCAGGCAATATTTGAAGCTCAGTTAGTGCGCCTTCGTTTATTTCTTTATAAAGATTCTAATATTTTTGCTGGATTTAGAAGAAAAATAGTAGAATCTAAAGCAGCCTCATCATCGCAATGGCATATTAACTTTCTTTTTGCATTATATAATGAACGAAGAAATCTACAGATTGAATTAGATAGAAAAACAGGTAAGAAATTCTTTAATAGAATAAACATTTGGATTAGATCCATTATTTTATTCTCTTGTATAGTAATTACATCCCTAATAATTATTATGGGAATATTTACTGCGATTTATTTATTTCCATTAGTTGTATTAATAATTTTACTTGCCTTATTCATAAAAGGAAGAAATATCCAAAGGTAGCAATGCTTTATTGATCTTTATTTGTTCAGCAAATAAAAGAAGGTTGAACTTCAATTCAAAGCCATATCTTATTTGAATTTAAAAATTAATTGTTTATATTAAGCTCAGGAAATTAATTATTCATATGGTCCAGATGAATATTAGTTGTAGATTTTATATCATGGCTTTCAACCATCTTTTTAAGTGATTGTGAACCACAAATTGCTGTCAAAGCAATTACAACCAAAGAAGCTGTTCCAATAAATTGGAGCACTATCGGAAGATGAGCATTAACCCTTTCTCTAAATGAAGACATAGATTTAATAATTTTTTTTATTCAAGCAAACTTTTTTATTACATAGGCTTACCTGAAATGAATTGATGTACAGCTGGGACAGTTCTATAAAGCAAATAAAGCAAAAGAACTAGAGCATTGCCAGCAACAACTGCCGCTCCAGTAAAGAAATTTTGCTTTGATGAAGTGTAATCCCATTTAGGTTCATTATCTGGGACTGCTTCATTTTGCGTGTCTTGTTTAGTCATTTTTTTCTTTGGCCAAGGTTAAACAACATTATATATCTATGAAATTCTAAAACATTTTTTATTTCAAGAAAAATTGTTATAGCAACCTTGAAAATCTAAGATTTTATTAGGAATCCATTCCTTAAAAAAACTGTTAAATCACTCCAACAGCTTTTTCTTAAAAAGAAATTCAGTAAGCATGATTATCTAAGAAAGGCATATAATCAAAAATCATTTAAAAGTAATTATTCATCAGGAAACCTTGATAAATCATGCGTATTCAATCATCTAATTTTTTTTATCATCACCTGGTCTCAAAGAAACATCGATTTTCTTCAAATTCAAAAGTAGATTTGAAAAGATTTCACGGGATAAAACCATCTGCAGAGAAAGCAAAAACTCGCCTTAGGTCGATAATTTTTGATTTGAAATATAAAAAAAATACCCCGTACTTATAAAACTATAAGAAAAAATCTTTAAAGGGTGTTGCTAAATACTTGAAAAAGAAGTAATTACACGTGATCTTTAGAAAAATATTCATTTCATAAATGCTTGTTTTTCTTCTTTTTATATTTCTCTTCACAGGAATTGGCATATTAATCCTATATACCAATAAAAGTGAGCCTGCAAAAGAAATTAAATCTATTCTGAAGAAAATCTTTGAGAACCTCAAAGACTTATTAACTAATCTCAAATCGCTATTCAAAGTAATCAAAGGAATTTTCTTAGAAGAAGGAAACAATCAAGACTCAATTGATGGAGAGAAAAACTCTATTGAAGAACAAAAGCCTCAAAGTGGCCTAAATACTACAACTGAAAACCCATCTCCAGATTCTGCACCAACTGATGTCCAGCCTTCTCAAGACAGCGTAGATGAATCAAATCAAATCATATCTCCAGATTCTGCACCAACTGATGTCCAGCCTTCTCAAGACAGCGTAGATGAATCAAATCAAATCATATCTCCAGATTCTGGATTACCAAATCAACAAATATCTGAAGAAGAGAAGAATCTGTAAAATTGATTTATCTCAAAATAGAAAGGAGTTCTCTTAATATCTGATTTAGAAAAATGTTTCATTTCAAATAAAGGCATTTAGATGATTTTTTAATTGAAAAGCTATTTTCAATGTATAAGAATAAAAAGAGAATGAAAAGATTAATTATAATTTTTTTATATATTTTCACAAGTATTATACTGCTTATATTTATATCTTGGCCAGGAATATTTCATAAAGAGAATTGGTCCTGTTCGATAAATATAATAGCCAGAAGATGGTCCAAGCCTTTAATTAAAAATAATTTTAAGCTAGTTCCAAAATACATTATCAAACAACAATATTACCGAGGAGTCATTGGAAAAGTTAGGATTATTAGAGATACATGCTTTAGATAATTAGATATTATATAGGTTAAAAGATTAAGTTATATATAACCATTATCTATTCTAAAAATTGCAGAATAAAGATTACAAACAAACAATTAACTGAAAAGTATATAATCTAATATAAAAGACACCAAAAAACTATACTTTATATTTTTATTTATCTTTAATCAAATTCCCCATGCATCTTGTAAAACAAGATGTTCATTCAAGTTATTCTAATAGAAATATATTCTCAGCTAGAATATTCCTTTACAGATATCTTTTCTAGAAGCTTATTCCAAGCCTTAGGGAATCTCCAGCGAAAAATAATTCCCGCATAAAGCAAATAAGCACATCCTTCAATTGGATGCTTTATGTTATAAAAGAAATGTTCCATAACTTTATTTAAATTGAAATTAGACTTTTGTCATAAAATTGAAAGAAAAATTTTCAACCAAACCCTCCCAAAGATTCTCAAATAAATAAACAAATCATCAAAAAGAATATTTTTTTCTTATTGCTCACTCTTAAGCATAAGAAATAACCCTTTTATATTTATTTTGTTAAGTATTTTCCTAATCAAGGGAACAAGTCAACCTAGCCATTGAAAATATCAAAAAGATCATCAATTAAATATTTAGTAAAACAATCCAATACTTTGATAATATGAACCTTTTCAACAGATATTTACAACACTTGCTCTTTACTTATATTTAATTTAAAGTAATAAATACAAGAATGATTCAAAGCTTGGAAAATTATTCTTAAAATTTAGCTAATCATATGACTGAGTTTAGATTCTTATATCTAGTAAATGGAGAGAAAAGTGGTCAAGGATATTGGGAAATTGGATTAACAAGTTTTTCAAATCCATTAAAAGCAAATAAATCTTTTCTTGAATGCTATCGAAAAGAATTGATTGGGTTAAATGCTGCAAATAAGATTTTAAATGCTATTGAGATAAATATAGAAAATTTATTGAATGATTGCTTAAATGATGGATACATGATCGAAATTCCACCAGAAGGTATATCCTATGATTTACCATTAACAGTTCTTGAAGAAATTTATGATTTCTGGCTAAACCTATTTAAGGATAAAGATCAATTTGAAAAAGTATTAGGACTATTAGTTCTAAGAAAAAAAATAAATTTCCTACATCCTTCTATAGCTAAAGGTCTAAAAGGTTTTACGGCAGAATGGGTGCAAAAACTTGATAGGCTTCATGCATATAGGCCCCCATCAGCAAAAATCATTTCCCAAAAGAAACCAATGTGGGAAGAGCCTTACACTTAAAAAAATTTTCAAAGAAAAAACACCAAGAAAGCTTAAGGCAAAAAATCATGAAAACCATGCACCTCCATTTTTAATCCCATCTAAAAATTGTTTTTTTTCATCTAATCGACTATCTATAAATGAGTTCTGATTAATCAAATCAACCTTATCACTATTTGCTATTTCATTTTTTATAGGCCATAGCCTTAAAAGCAATGATTTAGTTCTTACCCTGGCAAAAGCTTCCATATTTAAACACTTGGCTACTTACTTCATAGCCAAGGTTTTGAAATAGGTTGTTTTTTTATAATCTTTCCTTCAGAATCTCTTGGCTTAAATGTTAAATCCTTAACTCTAAATTCATTAAATTGTCAAATTCATTTACCAAGCAAGTGTGTCTCCATTTGCATGCCAAAATGTACCCGAATTCTCAATAGTAAGTGAATCAATCCTCTCGAGGAGTCCTGAAACTGATTGCTTAGGCGAAATTCCATGCGGCGAAAAACCTGTCATGCGTGTACTTACCAGGCCTGGATGAAGTAAAGCAACTGATACTCCCATGGGTCTTAAATCAATAGAAAGAGATTTACCTGCCATACATAATGCAACTTTTGACATCCTATATCCATAAGAACTACCTGAACAATTATCATCAATAGAACCCATTCTGCTTGTCATAAGAATTACTTTTGAACCTTTGGTCAAATTATTTAGCATCGCTCGTGTAAAACATAAAGGACTTAAAGCATTAACTTCAAATTGACGTCTGATACTTTCTGGATCCAAATTAGACAGGGAGTTTTTCTCTAGTATTCCAGCATTTTGAATCAAAACATCAATTTTCATTCCTCTTATTTCCTGAACTAGCTTCAAAACGGATTCTCCTGATGTTATATCTACATCAGTTTCGATTCTTACACCTATCTCATCGAGCTCTTTGGTTGAAGAGCGACAAGTGGCAATAACTTCATTGCCTCTTTCTTTTAACTGCTGGCAAAATTCCAGTCCAATTCCTCGATTAGCCCCTGTTACCAAGTAAGTTGCCATTTGAGATTTAATTTCTATGTTAAAAATATATTCTCTTAATTAAAAAAGGTTCAATTACTTACTTTTTATTAATTTAATAACTTCAGAAAAAATGTTTTTCTTAAACTAAATTAATTGAATTATTAATAGATGTCATGCTTATCGGAACTTGCTTACTATGATTGATAAGTTCACCATTGAAGAATGCAAAAAATGTCCAGAAATTTTAGATCTTAAAATCAAAAATTTAGAACACGCAATCAATCAATCTGAATTAATGATTTCAGAGTCAAAAATGGATTGTGAATCCCTAATCTTTTTAAGACGTAAAATTGCTAACTCATTTCAAGACCTCGAAACTCTATATTTAATAAAAGAGCAAAGAAATGCAAAAAAATCCAGCTTATAGAAACATTGATAGAATTAAAAACTAATTAGACTCATTATAAATAAAGCGGATGACCAGACTCGAACTGGCGGCATTCAGCTTGGGAAGCTGACGTTCTACCACTGAACTACACCCGCTTAACAAAAGATTAGCCAAAAAAGACTACCCAGAGAATTAATTTTTAGAAAACATAAAAAATTTTGATTCTTAGAAATAATCATCAAAGCATTCTAAAATTAATTTGCATATCTAATATGAAAGCATTTAATTTTAATGAGAATATTTTTACTTAGTCGCACAACTAATTAGACATATCATTATAATGTGTTTACTATCCTCAATTCTAATGAATAGGTATAGCTGTCCCTACTGCTCATCACATTATCAATTTCATAGCCGACGTAAAGATAGTGTCTTACTGTGCGTTCAATGTGGGGAGCCTCTAACTAAAGAAACTTTTTTTAATCCAACTCGGATAATCGCATTCATTGCTGCTATTGCCTTTATAAGTCCTTTAATGATTATGGTGATTGATTTTCTTGACAATCAAAATAAAAATTACCCACAAATACAAATATCCTTTGATAAAAAATAGTATTTTCCTAAAAGAGACTCTATTTATAAATAAATACATCTCATATAAATTTTCAATAGATTTTAACTAAAGAAATAGAAAAATATTTACATATAAATATCTTATCTATTTTACTCTTCAATTAAAATTAAAATTTTTACCAACTACCCCCTTAAGCATTCAACTAAACAATACCTCTAACAAAATCAGCATTAACTGTCTTAACAATTCCAGTATCAATATCAATAACCTGAAAAAGAGTATTAACTGTAGGGTCTGATGAACTTCCAACCCTATGAATCACCTG
This sequence comes from uncultured Prochlorococcus sp., assembly GCA_902590775.1. Lineage (GTDB taxonomy): Bacteria > Cyanobacteriota > Cyanobacteriia > PCC-6307 > Cyanobiaceae > Prochlorococcus_E. The sequence goes on along the minus strand of CACIYC010000005.1, from coordinate 38,512 downwards.
ACCCACCCACCAATCAGCTAAATCATCCTCAAAATAAACAATGGCAACGAAATCACCAGGCTCAGCAAAAAGGAAGGCAGGCAAATCACTCTCATGAGAACCTCTTGAGCGCCTCATACAAACATTTCGCATCTTCACAGTATATTTGTATTACTGACAATTGGGTGCTTTTGGCGTCGAGGCAGATCTCTTTAGAGGGAATTTACATAGGCTATTAGGCTATCTCCTAAAACAACGCCAAGCGTCTGCCATGTATGCACAAAATAAGTACTCAGTCCACTTTCAGAGTTTTTGAATTATCGACTTTAATGACATACAGGAAAGAAGTGTACTGGAGTTATTAGATTCAATCGATTTTCCTAAACAATGCATAATTAAAAGCTTTTTAAATTCAAAGCTTGCATGTTTTGTTCATAAGGCCTTATTTAATAAAATTGATTAACGCCATCTAATTCTATCTGGAGAATCCCTCTCAATCCTTTTAAGTAAAAGAATAAGAGAAAAAATACAAATAGGTCCCAAAGTAAAAGCAATTCCCAAGAAGACTTTTATATTTGGATCTAAAACAGAAAAAAAATTATTCATAATTCAATCATAAATAAAGGCTCTCTTTTATGACAATAAAGGATAAATTATTTCAAGAAATCATCAGCAATTAATAGCTGCAAAACACTATTGCATGTTCGAAATCCTAAAAAGAGAATAAACATTCCACACCTTTAGGAATAATCACCTATAGTGATTTGAAAATTTTACGGCTTTGGAATCAGATTTAACTGCTATTACTTTTTCTGCTCTCTTGTCTCTTGGAGGAATATGGGTGCTTATTTCTGGATTTGAGGACGACGATGACGACCAAGATGGGAGAGGACCTGGCACGCATGTTATTTCAGAACAATATGCCCCAAGTCCTATTTAGTTAAGGATGAAAAAAATCCAAAGCAATTTTTCTTTTAATATTTCATATCAATCTTTAATGGCATAAGCCCAATTACACGAATATAAACTTTGACCTAATTGTTTTTGACACTTCCGACTGTTTACTTTAAGGACAATTCCATCAGTAGGAAATTCACTAAAAAGCTTTTTGGCTTTCCACAATTGCCTATAAATTTCGACTTCGTTGGCAATGATCCGAGTGCACTCATTTGGAGGAATCTCAAACCCAAGTTTATCTAATTCTTTTAATTGGGAATAATGGTTTAAATCTGTATTTAAAATTTGAAAGCTTGAGAACCGAATACCTTTTCCATTAGGAAAATATTCGGCAAGATGTTTTTTAGTCAATCTCCTTGACTTAATAGCTGAAAAACCCTGAGCATAGATTTCACCACGAATCCGCAAATTCCTAACTATTGGAATAATTTTAGGAACATTTTCAATAAAAGAAATTTGGGAAGTTTTTTCCATTCCATCTTGATTAATGGCTCGTGCCAAAATTCCATTTGCATACTCAAGCAAAACTGGACTCCCTTTTATTTTGGGCTCAATTATTAAACGTGTATTAGGAAGCAAATTATCTAAAAGCCATAGCCGATAATTGCCATGATCTAAACCAAGAAAATCATTTTCAGAACAATTCTTACCAAAAGCTGATTCACGATAATTAGGTTTTGAAAAATTTAAAAGAAGATGGTCAAAATTTTCATCCAACATTTCTGAGCTATTCATTCTTGAAGACAAGCAAGAAGTCTGCATGTCTTCTTCTCTACAACAATTGAGAATACATTGATATAGAGAGTTTTGCAGATTCCTAAAACTTCATCCTCCTCTAGGTAGCAATGATGTCGTGAAACGTATTCCCCTTTTTTGAATTAAAAGCCGAAAAAGCATTTTTCAATAACAAACTCCCTATTAAAGTGGACTCAGAAGCTCTTAAACATTGAATTTTTTTTTCATTACAGCTTAAAATTGCGCTTCGTTTTTAATCCAACAAGAAAGCAATATTTTTAATAGGTATTAATTTTTAAATATTGATATGACTAACAAGGAAGATTAGAGGCAAAATCATTAATGAATAAACGGATCAACTGACTCAATGCACTTATCACCTCTTTTCGCGATGTATGGGCAACCAGGAATCCCTTGGGATTTCTTCCTTCTTACTTTTTTCCATGCCTTGTTCGTGATCCCTGTTCACATTATTCTTTTCCGTTGGAGAGCAAAAGAAGGCTATAACAGTTTCTATGCAAAGGATATCCTCAAAGCAGCGGTCAAAGATTAAAAATCCAAAATATTGTTATTTTCGAAATTGTCAGAAGGCTTTTCTTTTTGCCCTCTGGCAATTTCTTGTATGTTGACCTGAGTTTTATCTTTGTTTTTCAACACTAGATAAAAGCAGTTAATAAGATCTAAAGGAAAAAATAAAATTTATTTTATAAAAAGGAATATTAGCTTAAGGGTATTAAACTAAAATTAGAATATTTTAAAGACTTCCCTAATTAAACAAAAGCAACTAAGATATTAATAGGAATTAAAGCAAGATGATAGGTATCATCTATCTAATCCGGAATAAGGATTTATATAAAATAGGAGTCACAAGAAATTTCAAGCAAAGGATGAAGGTGCTAAAGCCAGATCAAATCTTAAAGGTTTTAAAAATTGATGGATATAAAGAACTAGAAAAACGCTTACACAAACGATATAAAAATGAAAGGATTCCTCAAACTGAATACTTCAGGCTTAATAAATCCCAAATTAAGAATTGCAAGAAAGAATTATCTATTTTTCACTACAGACGATCTAAATGCAATCCTTTGCTTATTGGACTAATCTGTGCATGTGTTTCACCTATTTTATGTGTTTTCTGGGCAATTCGGCAGAGATCACTAATACTTGGAATTATTGCACTCTTGACAATCCTCATTACAAGCAACTTCTTCTTCCCTTCTATTAAATTCAATCATAGCAATAAAGCTTTTTATAATTCCTTTACCGGAATAATAGCTTTTATAATTTCAAGAAAAAATAAAAATCATTCTCTTAAATGAAATCATAAATAGGTTTTCTAAATTAGAAAACCAATTTCCAAGGAACCCCTTTAAAAGAAAGGATGCTTCTCCTAGCAAAAAGAAGAAAAGGGAACAAAAAATGTGACCTGCTGCTAGATGAAAATGTTATAGAAATTATTTTTAATAATGCATCAGATGGATCTTTTATTCTAGAACAAAGAAAACTAATTGCTTTGGCACCATGCAAGATCTCATAATTATTTATAAGAATTGCACCCTGGTCTAAATCAAAACCTTTTTCATACAAAATCTTGATTTCTGAAGGGTTCTCCCTTCCATTCAAAATAGAAATATCAGTAAAACCACTTTTTAATTCTAGCAATTCAGCAAAATGATTACAAAAAGGGCACTCACCATCATAAATAAAAGTAAGCTTGGATTTCATTAAAATAATAAAACTATTTTTTATTATATAATTATACTTAATAAGTTCTAGAAATATGAAAAATTTAATACAAGAAAGATATCTAAAGAGAAATATGCCTTTAATTATAGATTAACAAAAAAAGTATCTTTCTATTCAATCTACAAATTAAAAGTAGCAATTAACTTTTTATAAAAGAAGTTTGTTAGGCGGTTTCAAGCAAATCTATCAATTAAATCAAAAATCAATCTAATTAGTTATAGAGCTAAGATTATGGCTAAAGAAAATGTTTCATTAGATTTTTTTAGGAGGAGTCCTTGTAGATCACGAAGACTCCTCAAAATCAGAACCATATTTTATTTGTGAGGAGTCCAATAAGGTTCCGACATCTTATGTCTAATCGATTGCAACAAACAAAAACCTTTTTCAAGTCATTTAATTTAAAAATCTCACAAGCGTCAATGAGCTTGAAAATTAAATGAATAACAAGACTTCCTCAAATCGACATAGGGATCACCGTTAAGAAGCAGCTAAGGCAATTACAAACAGAAAAAAGAATGCTCTTAAGAAAATTCAAATAAGTAAATAATCTAATGTTTTTTCTATTTCCGAATAAAAAGCTCACAAAAAAGGTTTTTTTACTAGCTTCACTCAATCTGTGAGTACAAGGTTCAAATGGCTCAACGAATTTTCGTTGTTTTAAGCTCTATCCCGCCAAGCAATAGAGACCTTTTAGAATTTGTATTTTTTATAACTGTAGGTTTTACTGCAGGTTCAATTGGATTGATATAAGTTTTCAGCAATCTCCAAAAAGGTTCCTTTGATAGCCAAAATTATCAGGGTTTTATTACCTAAATAAAACAAGAAAGAAATATAAAATGCTTGTTTTTACGATTTCATCTAGTAATTGTCCATTCATAATCCAACTAAATAAGAAGATATCAACTCAAATCTTTGTGCTTTGAACGGTAAGTTTGTATGCTCTCGTGACAGTCCCTTCAATAATTAGGCTCTTTCCATGAATTTCTTAGCTACTTTCGCTTTAGGTGGGTTTAATCCCTCGGCTGCTGCAGTTGGCTTTGTCTCAATAGTTCTTTTTGCAGTAGTTGGAGCAATTGCTGGTCCAAATCTGTCCAAATTTGATGTTGAAGATAATTCATAAAAAATCTACAGATCATCTTTGAAACAGTCAGAACGGTCTGGCACATAAAGGCAGCCCATTAATAGCAACCACATGCTGTGCTTTCAAGAAGCAAAGCAATCAAGCTAATTTGGAGTACCTAAATAAGAAATAACCACCAATTGGTCTCAATAAAAAGATTGGTGGTTATGCAGTTTTTTTCTAATCATATATTGATAGTTTATTTGGCCAGTTTTTTTTTAGATCTATCTGACTCTAATTTGCATAGCAAAGAATAAAAGCTAAATTAAATTAGCTACCAAAGCTCTACTAAATTCAAGAAAGCTTTTATCAAGTGAACTCTATTCTGGGAATTCTAAATCCATTAACTTCTAAAGCAAAGAAAAATATCTGCACCCCATGGGGAAGTCTTAGCCCCGAAGTAGATATATTTCCAATTGTATATTTAATAATCATGTATGGCTTAATTTATATCCTTCCTTACGGGAGAGATGTAATAGGCATGAGTTGGTTTGATTGGTTGAGAAGTGAAGATGGTCCTCTTGAATGGATACAATTCTTTCTTTATTTAGGTGCAACAATATATGCTATAAAAACTTTATCGATAAAGGCAAAAAATGGTCTGGATTTAAATTTAATATTGTGGGGATTATTAGTTTTTTTATGTTTCTTTGTTGCTGGAGAAGAAATAAGCTGGGGGGAAAGGCTTACTGGATATGGACTGGAATCAATACGAGCAATTAATTTCCAAGGAGAATCAAATATTCATAATCTACATTTTTTTCATCATATACTTCTAGATCCTTCATTTGAAATATCATGCATTTTATTTGGATGGATTGGATGGAATTATTTTCCAAAACTAGATTCACTACCTGCAAAAAGATATAGTCTTTATTTCCTCTCAGTAGCTTTATTTTATTTCTATTTTGATATTTCCTATTCCTCCACTATCAAACAAATTCGAAATGATCAAGAAATTTTTGAATTATTAATGGCACTAGGACTTTTTCTCCATTGCAGAAGCAATGCTATTGGTGAGAAATACAGATTAAAATCAAAATAAAAGAATTAATGAGATAAAATTTACTTTACAAAAATTCAATGTGTCATACTAACGTTAAAAATATTTATTTCCTTTATAGTATATTCTTTATATAGTAAATTCTTCTATATATCTCAAAAACCTTACTTTAATTTTATGCAATGGAACTAACACCCGAATTAGCCAAAGAATGTAGGGAAGCTGCATTAAAAAAATATCAAAATGAGAAGGAAAAATTCAACCTAAAAATGATGATTATGGGCTATTACAAAGTAAAGTCTCTTTTAAGTACTGAAGGTCTAAAAAAAATTTCTGTAATTGATAATAGAAGAGAAGTTGATAAAAATTTCAATCAACAATTTAGTGAAAAAATATGGAAAATCACAGAAGAAGCTTGGGCTATAACTTTAGAACAATTAATGATTAAATTTTTTGATGCTTATGGGCTTAACGTAGAGGAAGATATCAAAGCAGATTTTCAAAACAATAAAGAAGATGAACAACTTGACTTTTATGTATGAATGTATTTAATAAAAGCGATAGCAAAAAATGGTAAAGATAGCTTGACCTAAAACTTAAGCCTTTAGCCAGAGAGCAAGCCCTCCTCCTCTTCCTCTTGCAGAAAGCCATTTGCCACTTTTTCCCATTCCTATAAGAGCAAAAAAAGGCATATTATTTTCAGAAGGTATATCTATTGAACGTTTTAACAAAATTCTTTCCCCTGCTCTCAACTCAATTCTTTCAAAAAAGAAAGGCAAAAGAGGTTGTAAACCTTTTAAATATCCTTCTCCTAAAAAATTTATTGATAAAAATCCAAATTCAATAGAATTACGTATAGAAAATCTATCCTCATCTTGAGTAATTTCTATTTTTGTTAGCTCTAGCCTTGCAGAAAATAATCTAAGTAAAGAACTTGAGAAAGAGTCTTCCTTATCAGTCTCTCTTTTCCAAACTGAAATAAATTCCCAACTGCCTATAAGAGAGTTAAAGCTTATATTACTGCCTTCTTTTCTAGCTATTTTCTCAAGTTCTAAAAGTTTTTCTAAAGTTGGAATATTCCCAGATTCAAACTTATCTTGTTTCCCATTGCTGATTTTTGAAAAAATTGATTCTTCTATATCAGTACCTTTAAATTGTAGAAAGATAGTGATGACTAATATAGCCAATAAAAAAGAAATTAATAAGTATTCAATTAAATTCATTAATATTTATTTTTATAACCTAACTACAGATATTTTATTATAAGAAATTACTACTGTTTTAGCAATTAAAAAAAAAGAGCCCTCCAATAATGAAGAACTCTTTTTTTTTACTTTAGGGTAAACCCTTAGTAGGAATATCAGTTCAATGAATTAGAAAAGCTTATGCTGCCTTTTTATTGAACTCAGATTCATTTTCTCTAAATACATTGGAAAATGGAAGGATATTATTCTGCTTAGTTTTCAATCTACTTAAATCAATCTCCAAATCCTTCATACGAGTCTTTGTATTTTCCAATTCTTGAATTTCTTCTCTTCTCCATTTATCAGTCCAACCTGCAAAAACCCAAGCTCCACATGCACCTATTCCAGATGAAATAATGACTAATGCTGCAATAGGAATAGAACCTGATATTCCAGGAAGAATATTCACAGTTGTTGAAGCAGTATTTTCTAAAGTGAAATAAGCAGTTAAAAGAGCAAGTGCAAACATTAAAGCAAAGTTGACTGCTTTTAAATTGGTCGGATTCATTAAAAAAATAGAATTAATTAAAAATTACGCAATGATATTTTTTTTGCAATAGTGTAAATGAAAAAAGTTATAAGGTTTTTTATATTGATGTGGTTTTCCTAGCAAAACCGTAAATTTATAAGGTTAATAGGCTAGCAACAATATTTAAAAATCTTTGACGTCAACAAAAATGAAGCAAATAAATAGCAATTTCAATCAAATTTCAACATATACCTGTTAAGGTCAATTTTATTAAGGCTTTCCATTTTTATAAATTAAAATGCATCTCAACATGAATAGAGCAAATGTGTAGCAGATATGAATTAAATACTAGCTATGAGTCATTACAAGCTCTTCTTAAAATTGATCCTCCTAAACATTTTAAGGAAAAATATCAAGCTCAAAAATTGATCAAACCCAATGCCCCAGTTCTTGTTGTTAAAAGCGAAGGGAAAATAGCAACTTCTTTTATGTTGTGGGGATATATTTCACAATGGAGTAAAGACCCTTTAAAAAGCCTAAGGCCTTTTAATGCCAGGTTAGAAACAGTAGGGATTAAGAAAATGTTTCAGGCAAGTTGGAGGCATAAAAGATGTCTTATTCCTGCAACTGCCTTCCGAGAGAAAAGACATATAGTAAAAAGAAAAGACAATAAGCCGTTTTGGCTTGCAGGAATATGGAATCGATGGATGAGTTCTGAAGGGTGTGAAATAGAAAGTTGTTGTGTCTTAACGACTGAACCAAATGAATTAATGAAGCCAATACACAACAGAATGCCAGTAATCATTTCTTCAGAGATGGAAAAGAAATGGTTAAAAGAAAATAAAAACTTATTGGAATTAAAAGAATTAGAGATATTAATTAAAAGCTGGAGTTCAGAAAACTGGACAGCAGAACGGATAAATAAATACCCTAATTCTCAATTATGTCTTTTTTAAATCAACGATTATTTTTTACATGACCAAGATTCAAAGGGGGCAGGAGAACAAATATCATCTCCAGAAGGAGTTCGATAACATCTCTCAATTCCCCATTCTCTTGAAACTATTTTTACTTTAGTAGCATCTCTTGGGAGAGGTTGAGCTACCAGTCTTACTCTGTCCATTAGCAAGTAACGAAATATCGAGTAACCTCTTCTAACACTTTCAACCAAGCAGAGCAATGATCAAAAATACTAATTCAAGGATCATTCGTACATTTTGATATTTTTAATCGGTTCTGTTAGTGAAACTAACAGAATGAATTCTTTTTTCAACTTTTTGATAATTTCAAAAGCCAGCTCAATTAAAAAAAGCATTATTTGCATACAGATATGAATAAATTGTGACAATTTCAATCCAAGATTGTAAGAGAACGCAAGGCAGAAAATCACAAGTCTAGCTAGATTTTTCCACAGGTTGCTAGTTTTTTCTTTCTCGTGTAAAGAAAAAGGCCATTAAATACAAAAAAAGACCCTAGGTATGGTGTCCCAAGGGTCCGAGTGATGGGGATACCATTTATAACGGCATTCAAAGGAAGAAACAAGTCCTACTACTGATAGAGCCAATTAACAGCAATTTCATTAAGACAATTCTATATGTAGTGTTAGCTAGGTTTTCAAGAGCTTTTATAACTGCTATTGTTTAGGTATTAACTGGGTGATGGGGATCTCTCAGCATTTTGGTCTCCTTAATAACCAAGGAGGCCTTTTTTATGTCCATTCTGTCAAATGCTAACTTCAGAATGTTATGCCTATCCATATCTTATTAAAAAATTGACAACCCATTAATTTAGCAATTGGATATGTTTTAAGCCGTCTTCAATTCAGAGGACAATAAAATACAAAAGAACAGAAAATAATTTCAATCTTTAATTTATTAGTTAGAATTGACCTGAGAGATAAAAAGACTTTAGAAACTTGCTGTAATTTCTTTTAAAATATTTTAAAAATCCAATAAGAAAAAAATCGTAGTTCAAAAGTCTAATTACCATTGTTATAGTATTTTTGCAAAAATGATGAATTCCATTTTATTTCAGAGGATTCAATCCTCATTAAATCTTCCTCATACATAGAGGCACCACCTAAAAGCAATTCATCTATGCGCAAGAGCTTAGCAATTCTTTTACTCCACATTCTGAAAAAGCCTCTTTGATGGAGGGAGATATTAGATACATAATCAATTAACCTTAAAAAGCAAAGAAATGCTAGATATATTTTAATGCTCTGAAATTTTACTTGATGTACTTAAAAAAAAGTGAGACTAAGAAAGTCAATCTATCGATCATAACTCTATTGAATCTAGCTTGATACTACGATTATCCAAAAGATGAGTGAAGGAATTCATTGTAAATATGAAACTTCCAAAATAATAAAAAAAAGGAAAATGACTGGAAATACAATAGTAAAAAATAAATAACTATAATTTACCAGAAAGCATCCAAGGTATAGCAAGCGTTGAGAATGCTATCAGGAAACTAGAGCTTCTTAAAAACCTTTTCCACAAAAGAAACTTTTTATTTTCTTTGGAATTAAAAAGAAAAGTAATTAAAAGTAAAAGTAATGAGATAGTCTCTAAAAGGTATTGATACCAAGTCAAATGGTATATAAATTCTGACACGATAGTGAATAAAGAATTAGACATAAATAATATAGAAGATCAATATAGTACAATAGTATATGACAAAATTGTCATTTAAGAAAGAATTAAAGATGGAAATCAAAAATTTTGTTGGTATTCATATAATGTACTCTTTAATGTACCTGAGGAATTGAAGGAGAAAGCTTTTTTAGTTAATTTTATAAACTTCTTTAGAAGAACTTTTAAAAATCGGAAACGCATTCACAGGGATCACAAATGCCTCCTTTTTTATTTCCAAAAATCCTTCGCTTTAATTATCCAAAAAATTATTATATAAATTCCTACTAGTCTCTAAAGACAAATATCCTGAGCCGCCTAATAGCATTAAAGCAAAAGTGCTAATCTCTACTAAAGTTGTACTAGAAACATTAGATTTTTTTCTAGGAAAAATTTTATATATAGGAGAGGCTGATTTTAAATGTTGCTTTAGAGATATATCTGGATTTTTGTTAAACTTATTAATAAATGAATCATTCATACTTAAATTATCTATTATTTCATTTTTTCTATAGTTTTAATGTGTTGATTTTCTCTATTTCTAGCAAATTTATTAAGAAAATACATAAATGACCCAAAAAAGGCTGTATAGGAGAAAATAATAATTAAGCTTATAGGAGATAGTTAAAAGGTATTCAGATTCTTTTCTATTCCAAAAATAAATGTTAAAGAATAAAGAAGCATTTTAGACCTTTATTCTAAATAAAACTCATAAGCATAAATAGTCCAAAATATTTACTTTGTTATATATTAACTTGAGTACTTGACTAATTTTATTAGTAATTATATAAATCCTATTCAAATGAGTAAAGTTAATCAAAGGTATGGTCGTCTAAATTAAATTGCTACTAAGACGTATATAAATAAAATCTAGAATTTACTATAATAATACTTTTATGTAATATAAAAATTACAACCAATTTCGTTCGATTAATAGCGGATTAGATCATTTTCAGGACAATGGTTCTGTTCGCTAGTAATTTCTGTTCTTCAAGAAAAACTTAATTATGCAATTAATCGCCATTGAAGTGTTTTTGTTTGCAGGACTCTTGCTTTTAATATTTCTTATACAAATGGTAAAAGATATGGTTGACAAGCAAATTGAATCTCAAATCAAAAAGATAATACCTATAGGAAAAATAAGGAAAATATTTAAAATTAAAATAAAATTTAAATAAGGATTACTAAAAGTAAGATTAAATCATCATTTCTTTTATAAGACTAGTTAAACCTCAATAAAAAATTCTACATATCATAGAGATTTTTAATAATAAATTTATAAATACAAATAATTTACCTATACAAAAGATTTAGAGGAAGTAAATTTTATAATGATAGTCAATAGCTTTTTATTAAATTATTTAAGTAGATAGATTGATGAGTTGTTTGGGAAGCTATATAATTACTAATACAAGAAGCTTGTTATTTTTTAATCTTATGGATTGGGAATCTGCAAAAAAATATTGTATCGATAGAAACTGGCAATGGACTTTAGATCTAATCAACCAAGCTCAGAAGGAAATAAGAGAATTGGAACTTGAGAACTCTAAACTAAAAGAAAAAATCAACAAATAAATCTAGATATTGCAATCAATTTAGGCCAAAGACATTTACCTAGTTGACAATGTATATTTTTCAAAGCAATTTTTATAATTACAAATGAAGTTCTTTTCTTTACAATCTTTTAAATTTCAAATTATAATCTAATACAAAAAGCTATAAGCATTAAAACCATCAGATTTTTTATGAATATACCCAATCTAATAGAGGGTTTAGTTAAAAACTTAATTGAATCAAGTGAAATAAAATACAAAGCTGGAGACTATAAAGGTGCAATATTAGATAGAATTAAAGCAAAAAATTTTAGTGAAAGTGAAGAAAAGTATCTTTCTTTAATAAAGAGATTAAAAGTAGGTAGGTCTAAATACAATTTAATTGATGATTATAGATACTTCTTGAATAAAACTAAAAAGATAAAGATCATAGAAAAATTAAATAAAGCAAGCAATTAAAAATATAATTTAGGAGATTATAAAGGTTCTATTAGAGCACTTAGAAGAGCTGAAAAATATTACTGATTAGATTTACTTTGCTAATTTAATAATACAGCAGCAGCAAATTTTGATTTTAAAAATCAAGAACTCATATATAAAATATTTGAGGTTTAGAGACCTCCTTGATTAATTATATTAATTACTATAGGTGTAATACAAATTACAGCCATCAAAAAAGCAATTCCTATTTGGAAAATTGGCAAAATATTATCTGGCTTCATAGGTTTTACACCTTCTTTGCTCTGATCGGTTCCCTCTTCGGTAAATACTTTTGTGAAAAGTTTGTCTTTGAGTGTCATCTAATTCTTTTCTAAACCTCACAACAATATCTCATGGAACAAGAAAGAACATCAAACATTCTCAAAACCTACATATTACAGATCTTACAAATATGGTACAGCATTCTATTATTACAGGGAATTGCTTTCAAAACCAAAAAAGCTATTGACCAAACACTATTGATTCCATAAAAATACAAATATCATTTGGACTGATTACTCAAAAACAGACACAACCAAAAACAACAGGAAAATGGATTTTTCTTTTCTTAAAAAATTGGATACAAGTGGTTTTTCATTAACCACTTCGTTAGTTATATGGTCAATGATACTTTTTCTTTTGGTGCTTATTGGAGCCCTAGGCTTCACATTAGTTAGACAACTTAAACCAAGTGTAAAAAATCAATCATTAAAATCTAATAAAGTCAGGCCTAAAGGATTCTAAAGGTGATTTAATAATCATATTATCTATAGATTATTGGCCTATAGTTTTTATTCTCTAATAGGGTGATTTTTAATTATTCGCATATCTGAACTTTTACAGAGGAAATCGAACTATTTAAGTATTCAATAATTTTCTGATCATTTAGCGTATTTGGTACCGCGATAAGAAAATGTTGAGTGAAAGTCAGTTCCAATTGTCTCTCTACAAGTGTTGTAGTGCTCACGTCTATAAGTCAACTCAGAACATGCTTTTACAGCTGGTTCTTTATGTTGAACATAATCGTGTCCACGGTAAAAAAGAGTAGTCATGATTGAGACTCCTAAAATCACTTAAGTCACCGTTCCATGGCCTAAGCAGTAATACTGCTTGCTTTGTAGCAAGTTGAACGTTTTTGTAGCTTTTGCTACAAAAATATTGTATTCAATTATAAATTGCTTGGTAGTTCATATTGATACAAGTCTCATTTAAAGATTCTTCCTTGAATTTCGTTTATATGATTTACCTAAAACAAAAAATTTAGAGCAACCCTCAAAGAATATTTGGAGATCTCGAAGAAATATCAATAATAAAATCAATAGTCAAATCTAATCAATTTTAACCAATGCCAGGTATTTCAAAAGGCATTTTATTTAGGAAAGAAATCAAATATTTTTGAAAGACTGGGATTCGAAGCAGTACTAAAGGAACAACAACATGAGATCCAACCCAAACAAAAGCTATTATTGGTCCCCATTTGCCAAATCTTTGGATGAGATTTTCTTTTTTTTCCCCCCTATTCATATTGAACATAATAATTCCCTGATGTCTTAATCCTAGATTTAATTACACTACTAGATTATTAGTTCCTAGCCTAGGTCAATGGAAAATTTACCTCCTGGAACTATTGCTTTAGCCATATTTGGAGTAATGTTTTTTGGCCTTCAAGCCTACTGGATTTTAAATACTTTAGGGGATCTTAAGAAGCAAGGAATTTTTGACCGCAAGAAAGATCCATTGGCTGAAACAAGAAAGCAACTAGAAGAAATTTTAAAGAAATAAAATTTAGATTAAAGAATTGCCACCATCCCTTTGAAAGGGAGGGCGAAAAACTGCTTAAATATAGTATCTAAAAAAAACCTATGCTAAATACATTCCTTAGAGCATTTTCTTTTTCACTTCTATCTCTTGCATTAATTTCTTCAATATTTTTTAGAGGAGAACTTATTGCTAATGCCCTCTCTCCTGAAGCAAATGGAGACAATCCATTGAATATTGTCATTGACCAATCAGACAATATTCAAAAATCAAATGATCAAGTAACTGATCCATTAAAGTATAGTGAACGACCTGATCTAGGTGATGATCAAGTTTTTCCTTTTGTTGCTGGATTAGACTCTTATGAGAAATAGAGATAGTTCAAATCTCCTAAAATAAATAAAGATAAGAGATTTATTTTCTGCGAACCTTTATTAGATCCACAAGATTAGGCCAGGCATCAATTAATTCCTTAAGAGCTTTCCTATTTGGTGTATACAAAATACAGGAGAAGGCACTAATTAAATACCAGGCAAACCATAAACTATTTGTGGAATATACTAAAAATAAAGAAAATAAAAAACTTCCTAAAAATACAAAAAACAAAGATCTATTTAAAATTTCAATCGGTGATTTTCTAATTCTAATAAAAGGGTTTTTTTCATATTTCCTTCTTGCATCTTCAATTTCTTCTTTTATGATCCTCTCCTTTTCCTGATCCAAATCCTCATTTGATTTAATCAATTCTGCTATTTGTTCTTCTGTAAAATCCTCTAAAGGGTCTAAGTTTAAGCTTTTCTCTTTAGATTTCATGGAGAAAGTAAATCGATAAAAAAGAATTATTATTTTGAGATTAGCAATCTGAGTCAACAAAGCCAGCTCTTCTTAAAGATCCCTTGTCAGCATGAGCAAAAGAGTCAACTATGAGTTTCAAACATTCTGGAGATAACTTTTGATTTTTTACTTGCTCAAAAAGTCTAATGGCATCTGCAGAGGTATCCCTCAACAATTTTTCTTTATCAAAATACATTCGGCCTTTGAAGTTTTCTCTTAGGTGAAAGGAATGAGGACGTTTTTGGATCAATTTTTTTGGGTTAAAGACTCTCCTTTTGAATTGCCTTGAAGTTTTAAATAATCAGCAGGAGAGCAACGTTACATACAAATAAAAAATGTATGCAACAAAGCCTGAACTAAGGGCATCAAGGCATGCAATTCACAAACCATACATCTAGTGCGACATATTGCCAATAGGGCTCTTAACACACTACTAGCATGTAACTTGAGTGATCCTTGCCAGGTCATCAAAAGAACCTAGAGGCTTACTATATTTAGTTAAGGTGGTAAATGAGAAAGAAATTATTGGCTGGCATTTGAAAATATTCATGATGTTTAAATCCATTTTTACTTGCCAATTCATTAAGGCCATCTAAATTCCTAACGCCCCAACTAGAATTTTGTTTTTTTAAAGCCTTATCAAACAAAAAATTACTTTCACTAATATGTTTTCCGTGAATTTTAAAAGGTCCATATATAATTAAGAATTGATCTTTTTTTAAGATTTTTCTAGATTCTTCGAACAGTGCTATTGAGCAAGACCAAGGTGAAATATGGATCATGTTTATACAAATAATTCCTATAAGGTTTTGACTAAGGTCTCTATTTAAAGACCATGGGCGTTTCTCTACATCTATATCAATTGGTTGAGGCATCTTGTTAGTTAATCCATCATAAGCAATCCAATCACTAATACTTTTTCGATGTAATTCTTCTGGATCACTTGTTTGCCATCTAATTCCTTGGAAACGCTTTTGAAAAAAAACTGCATGCTCCCCACTGCCACTAGCTATTTCGAGAACTAATCCTTTTTCAGGAAGAAAAGTTTCAAGTAAATCTCCAATGCAGCTTTTATTACGCTGAACTGCAGGAAAGTAAAGTCTATCGTCCAAAATTAATACAGCTCCTTAAATTTAGAACAGACACATTTAGATAAAATAATAATTATCATTTTAAATTAGCCATAAGAAATTTTTAGAACACCTAAAAAAAATTTCATAAATTAGTAGATTAATATACATTTAATGACCCTAGATAAAAAGTATATGGCATAGAGCATTTTAAAAAAGCTTACCATAATAATTCCCATACAAGAGTGAAAAAGCAAATACTCTAAAAAGCTAATATTTTAAACAAGGAGTTAATCTTAAAACAAATTATAAACATCAAGATGCAAGTTATTTAACTAAGAGAAAGTATTCTTTAAGAGAAAATTTCGCCATAATTACCTACTTGCTATTACTTAAGCAATCAAACAAGGATAAATAGCTAAACCAGCTCTTTTCAGCAGTTGTTGAAAAAATTGGTTATAACAATCTCTAATGAAATTTAGAGACTTATGAATGGCGACTTGGTATGGTCTGTCAACTTTATGATTGGCCTTCTAATAATTGGGGTTTCTTGGGGCTTATATTTTATCTTCACTTACGATGACGTATAAAAAAAGAGATATGAAAATATTTTTCAGGTAAAAAGATAGGTCCCCAAAATATTGGAAACCTATCTTTTTAAAACCCTGAGGGCTTGCTCTAGAAATAGATGTAACTCAAGGCAAAGGGTAATTTACTCTCCTTAACCAAAGAGAGCTGAAACAACTGCCCCCACAGCAACCACTAATCCACCCCACTTGATTACGGGCTGATCCTTGTCATAAGTTGTTGAAACGAGAATTGCAGCAAGAAGAATTTCTGCGATATTTTCATTAATCATGAGAATAAGCGTTTTAGTATTGGATATTACATTTTACAAATAGCAGGAGTTTCATTACTAGTCCATGAAATATTAAGAATGCAACTAATTTGAATGACCTTTAAAGTGCTAAAGATATTTGTATAGCATCTCAGATTTACTATGCCTGCTGCCGCTACTGCTTCCAAAGTCAGATCCAAAGTCTCGACTCAAGCTCAATTTGCTACAAGTAAATTGATTCAAAACCTGGGCTCCAATAGAGAGCAGTATAAATTCAATGAAAGCCTTCGCACTGCTTGGGGTAGGGATTAATGAAAATTGCCAAGTCCCATCACTGAAAGCAAGGAAGCAGGTAAAGGGAACTTAGAAGTAATGACTGACAACAAAGCCATATCAAATTCATGAACCGCTGGGATAGTCCTATCCAATAGAAAAATCAAAAGATATGGAACATTCATAGCTATTTGCCATCTCCACTTATAAGTAAGTATCCCCCAGGCTTTCTTGAGAAAAGTCTTCTGACGATCTGTCAAGTCATCCAATTTTCTATTCGTAAATCTGATCAAACGTTCTTTTATTCCAACTCCTGGCAAGCTACTCTGTGAATGCATCACAAAAACCAAACGAACAATTTCATATTTATAGCTCATAGGGGTATTTACCTACCGCAAGATAGGGACAGTTTGCCTCCTGATAGCAATACAAGTTCCAAAAAACAAAATCTCACTGAAACATATCCCAAAATCAAAGTGTCACTTCCATAACTGACTAAGCATTTTTTTCTGTTAATTTACCCGTAAAGCTTCTAAATTAAAAAAAAACGAGTCAAAAGCTTAATTCTCTACTGATTAGAAGATTTTTCATTTCACCACTAATACTTAAAAAAGCATTTAATGAATCCTAAGAAACAACACGCTAAGCTCTTAAAATTGCAAACAAAAGCAGAAACTTGTTTATCAAGGAAAGAAGCACAAAAAATTATACGGAAAGCAGATAAAGCTAATTTAAAACTAAGTTCTTAACTGGAATAAAATTCATATTTATTAGATATTATTTTTTAAAACTCTTTTTGAACAGTGCAAAATTAGATAAATTATGGATTAGATAAAACTTTTAACAATTAATAGTGCAACTATTAAAATCATAGCAACACGACCATGAATAATTTCAGACCTAGACAAGCGAGCGAAGGTGGACATCATTACCTTTCAGCTTATCTTCTTTATATCAAAAGTATTGCTTTACGCCATAAGTAAAAAGTACAGTTTTAACTCATTTACATAAGTAAGATTGTGATGATCAAGAAAAACTGGTGTTCAGAACTAGCATTTCTCTACTTTTTTGTATTTTTAAAAAAATTGTAAGTAAAAAATATTGCAATTATTATAAGAAAAGTTAATGCATACTCATGTAGAAAAACAAATATCCCATAAGCAACTAAAGGTAGCAAGCAAAATCTCTTAAACACTAATCTCTCCTGAGAGGACATGCTTTTCCAGTCAGGCAGTATCCATCGACCAAATATTCTTTTCATGTATCTATCATGCCACTTGAGCACATTATTCTAAAGTACTCATATAATATCTGTTCTCGAACAAAAGACTCTATGGCAACTCTTAGACGTTTCTTTAAGTGGCTTAAGAAGGAGTAGTGAATTAGTAATCCAAAAAATCTCTTTTAGGCCTTCCCAGAAAATAGCAGTTTCATTTCACATGCTATGCCTATTAGTTTGTAGTGTTTTCCTTTTAATAACATAAAACTAGAGTCTGAATCTAATATTTTGTATCTCTCGTTCTAATTAGAAAAATTTTAATAGTTTAAGAAGCCAATCTGCCCAGGGAATGAAGTAGAGCCAACTAAATAAAAACTAGCTGATAACAACTATTTTTATCCTGAGTCAGCCCATATCAAAGTAAAGTCTAAAAAAAATAGCTTTTATTGAAAATATATCTATCTATAAAAACTAATGGGTATTTCTTTAACAAGGAGTTAATCAATTTATTAATACTAATGAGCAATTGTCAAAGCTAATGAAAAAACCATCTAATTAATAGAACCAAAAAATTAATAGTCCAAAACATGATCCCTCCATAGATAAAGCCTGCGATACCAGAACCCCAATCATTAGAGACCTTCCCTGTGAAAATTACAACAAAAATTCCTATAAGAAGAAAAAGAAGAGACATAAATTATGCAGCTTTTTCTTCCTGTAACGTTTCATCAATCAACTTGGAGGCGAAAAAATTAATTCTAGTTTCATACTTGCTAATGCGACATATCTCGTCCCCACTTAAGAAACAATCGTCAATGAAGTCATCAAACGCATTTGAAGTCATTGAAGTAGAAGCAATTAAATGAAATATGCACTATAAAAAGAGATAGTAAAATCCGTCTTAACACCTAAAGTCTACAAAAATAAGGATTTAAAATAGCTCCAAATTATTTTTATAAGAAGATTCTTTGTGAAACTCAAAGCCAACTATCTAATGATCTATTCTTGCTTAAAGAACAAAAATGATGCCTAATGTTTAAATTCACTCCGATCCTTTTATCCAGTTTCATGCTTATGTCACAAACTCAGGCATCAGCTGAATTGAATCAAACAAAAAATAATCTAATTCTTTCATCGACAGATAGTAAATCAAAATTGATTGCTGCATGGAATCCCGTTAGAGATAAAAGAGGTTCAAAAACGGGTGCTAGTACAAAAACGTTGATTGCTCTAGAGAAATTTAAACAAATGCCAGAACTTAAACCATATTTTAAACACGCTAAAGGTTTTGCTGTTTTTCCAAATATCAAAAAAGCTGGATTTGGTGTTGGTGGGTCTCGTGGAAAAGGTGAGTTATTTCAAGATGACAAAGTGATCGGATCAATAATTATCACTCAAGTTTCTATAGGTTTCCAGCTTGGAGGCCAAGCATTTAGTCAGATCATCTTTTTCGAAGGAACAAAAGATATCAAAAGATTCACAGATGGTAATTTTGAATTCGGGGCTTCAGCCAGTGCAGCTCTGATCAACACAGGGGCAGCTGTAGAAACAGCCTACAGTGATGGCATTGCCGTTTTAACCCTTGCAAAGGGTGGATTAATGTATGAAGCAAGTATAGGCGGTCAAAAATTCAGCTTTACAAAATATGAGTAGGCATTAAAGAACCTGATGAGTTTAATGTGAAAAATTTCTTTTACAAATGCCTCTTACTTGTTATTTCGAGTGCTAAATAGGTCAGCTCCTGCTATTTATTGCATATACATATTTAAAAGTGAGTTTAACCTTGATACAAGATTCATCAAAACTTCAAAAAGGGCAACTGCTTAAAGTCGATCTTGAAAGAATTAAAGATAGGCTGCCAGAGAACCTGCTTAAAAGACTTGCTAAAAATGCAATTGGGACATTAGTGGGCTACAAAATGGTTGATGGCAATCAATTTGGTCTTGTCTTGCAATTAGAGATTGGCACATCTCAATGGTTTTTCGAAGAAGAGCTTTCTGAAATCTAAGAAAGAATAATGAAGAGTCTTTGCTGGGAAGCGATATCCAATTAAAAAGTCTTTTCTATAGTCACAGCTACACATCACGAAGCGATGCACAACGAGCCCTAAAAAAGAACATCATTTTTTTAATAAGCCTTAATTTACTTTTGTTGCTAATAGAAAACACGGGATATAGATTATCTTTGATCTTCAAACGGTCAACAGATGTCAACTCAAATAGAATTCAGCAAATTTTACAAACTTCTTCATGAGATCAAGGAAGGGAACGAAACTACAAAGGGATCTTTGCAAGCAATCCTAAACGAATTCAAGGATGGAGGTAATAGCAAAGATTTTCTACAAGAGTTAGGTCAAAATTATTTGTGGATTGGTGTGGAAGAATTATTTAAATACTCAAATTCTATTGATTTGACATTAATTGGCCAAATGAGTAAAGAGGACTGGGATGATTTGGCAAACAAAAATAATTGTGATCTTCCAGTACATCTAGCCAACAAAATGATCAATTTTGTAAAAGAAAACCAAATCACTGAAAAGCTATCTTCAAAATGGGGGAAATCATTCAGAGAGGTCGAAAAACATATTATGCCAATGGCCGCATATATAACTGAGGGCATTATTGATGTATTGGAATAATAGAAACCAACAACAAACTTTTATTCTGCAATTCTTAAAATCCGCCATCTCTAAAATTAAGTACTCGCGATTCTCCTTAAAAATCAAAAATGTATTATGAGTATCACAAAAAATATACTTCACTAACCAAATAAAAATCACTATCCAATGGTTGTTGGTAGACGATTTAGTCTCTACTGAAATGTCTTGACTGATTTTTCATCATGATAATCATTTTTACAGATGCGGATGTACTTTTGGAGACATCTGTATCGAAGTGTCTACCATTAATAGGTGCAAGGATGACTTGTTTTACTCAAAATATTTCAAAACCAGATAGCATCTTATCTACTAATGCATTATAAGTATAAATTACATCAAAAGTCCCCTTAACACAACAGTTAAAGATTTGCTAGCTGCAATGATCTAAAAAGAAATGAGCAAAAGGCAATGAAGTTGTTAGAGCAACCTCCATGTATACCAATATATCTGAAGTCATTACAAAGCTCATTCGGAAGATTACTTGATCAACATTCCCAATCAATACGTTATTCAACTCTAGCTTCTGAGATGAGATAGGTTAGGTCTTCTATTTGTAACTAAACCCCTATTTATGGTAGAGGTTATAATGTGCAGTTAACTACCTTTATGTCTCAACTAACAATCAAAGTATCTGCGAAAGCAAAAGCCAAGAAAGATTAGTTGTGTTCGAAGAACTACTGCCAAAGTATCGACAGTACTTATACTCGCTTAAGTTAATACTGTTGGACTGAAGAAAGGAAGGGTTTAATTCAACCTTCCCTTTATTGCCACATTTGGAAATCTATTTAGGATATAGGGAAGTCTAAGGTAATCAATTAAATGGCAATTAATCCAGAAATAATTTCACCTCAGAGTTCTAATAGAAAAAAGACTTTTAGCTATTTCCCTAAATGGGGGCTTTATTGTGGTTGCACAATAATTCTTTTCGTTCTTATTAGTTTTTTAAACACCATACTTCCGCTAATAATAATGATTTTTTTGCTTACGTTTATAATGCATCAAGCGACCAAAACTTAGGCAACCTTTAGTAGCTATAAGTACTTATTATCAGAAAATTATCCCTGTTTTTGGAACTGCTCAAAACAAAAGGTAACTGGTGATATTCTTTCACATAAGAAAATAAGGAGGCAATTCTTAAAAAATAAAATTTTATAGGTTAATATTCATTTTAAAACCTTATAAAAGAGACTAGCTTTTGACCTTCGATCCAAACCCTTCTGTTTTGCGCAACTAATTAAACAGCTTGTCTTAAGCTTCCTTTATTTCTTTCAATTAACCTAGAAAAAACTTTTATTAATCTTAAGTCATTTTTGTCTTTATACTTTCTTTTTAAACACTGTGCTGCTCCATCTAAAAAACAATCATCAATGATCGCATCAAATTCTCTCTGGGACATTTAACAAAAAGCAATTACGCAACTATAGCTTTTAAAAAATATCATTCAAGTCCGTCTTAACACCTAAGTTAGTGTGCTGAGTTATCTGATTCCATCCATTTTTGGAAAGCAGACCTTGGAATCTAATCATTACCTTCTATAGCTTAAGGAATACCTTGATATCCAGAAATCAATTGCTGCTTATAATATCTTTTCACATAAATTTCAACGGCTTGTCAGAAGTTGTGGTAATGCGATACTTTACGCAATATCTAACTTCTATGCTTCTACTTTTCTCTAGCATATGAAGATTACGATCAAGCTAAATGAACAATTTGTATTTGGGATTAGTAATTCTATTTGGTTTAGTAACCACAGTTTTACTTTTACGTCTTATTTTCTCTAGTTCAAGCACCCAAAAAGTAAGTTTTGAATCTATCGACGGAACGAAATTTTCTAATGAAAAAGAATGTAATGAATATAATTTCCTCTATGAAAGGTTGCAATTCTTATATCAAGAAAAGTCCTCATCCAATCAGAGAAAGAGAAATGCGACTCTTGGGCTTAACCTAAACTTTGTTAAACAACTAAAAACTAATGGATTCTCTAGTCTGAATTCATTGATTCAAAACAAGGATCAATTTAGAAAGTTGGCTGAATTATTAGATGCTTCTGAAATGGCTAATGATTCAGGCAATTAAATTACCTGCCTTTTAGCAAAATAAATGGTCTAACTTGTTAAATCAAGCAATAAAAGATGATACCAATCTATATCTTCTAAAATTAATTAACGAATTTAAGAATCGTCAAAGTTGATTACTGCATTAGAAAAACTACTCTAGGCAATTAGCTCGATTTGTAGAGTAAGTTGGCAATTTTTATCTACTTATTACATTGTATTGAGCGAAAATATCTCATAAAGAAGTTGCTATTTTCATCAGAACCCACATAGCCAACGCACCTTCTAGAAAAGATATCCAGTACATTCTGTAATGAGAAATCCCCATTTCACTCTGCACTTTTTCAATCATTAATTTATGACATTTGATTAGCTTCTTCATTGTTGTACTTTAAAAAGGATCAAAGAGAGGTGTATAGCTCTCTATCTGCCTATAAACACAGTCTTAAGGGAGTAAAAGTACTGTCGATACTTTGGCAGTAGTTCTTCGAACACAACTAATCTTTCTTGGCTTTTGCTTTCGCAGATACTTTGATTGTTAGTTGAGACATAAAGGTAGTTAACTGCACATTATAACCTCTACCATAAATAGGGGTTTAGTTACAAATAGAAGACCTAACCTATCTCATCTCAGAAGCATCTAGACAATGGAATCATGAATGAAGTCAACTCTCTTCCAACCATTACCCATTAACTCATTCCACGTTTCCAATGCTGGTTCGAAATCAACTTTTCTTCTATCTCTAAAAGCAGCAGGAGTACCCATATTAGTTACATACCATTTATCCATATAAATTTTTGGTGACCTCTGCAAACTAATTGGATCTTTACGAAAAAGAAGCAACCATTTCTTTGCGGGCTCAATCAACCACCCTTCAGGCATCATCAATCTTTCCTGCACTTGATGAATAACTTTTTTTGATAAGAAAGCCAAGAATCATTCAATAACTTCCTCCGCTTTCATTGAGCAAGAGATTTCTTGAAAAACATTGGACACCAACGAAAATAATTCTTCTCATAGACTTTAAGATCCTTAAGCCCTCATTTATAACTTAATAGTATATCTGTACTACTATTTTGTGATGAGGATTTATGCTTAATCTCAAGCAGCTGCTGTGCTAGCGTAGATATATCTCAGATGAGATTAAACTAGATGGTATAACTCTAAAGTGAAAGGATATTGGAAAGTCAAATTTACTACAAGCACCATCCCCCTCTTCTCCCACATCCCAACTCCAGAAAATCAATGACAAAAAAACAAATGAATAAAGAGTATGCAAAAATAATGCTCAAAGCTGAGGCTGCAGTAGGAAGGAAAGAGGCTATGAGCCTTTTTAAAGAAGCACGGTTAATCAGAAAGAAAATACATCATAATGAATCTTCACCTCCTCTACACCAAGGAAACTAAGAGAAATAGGATGAATTAAAATAGCCATAATTAAAGAGTAAACATTTCTTTTCTCAAGAACATTTCTTCTCCTAATCAATAAGAGCTTTTAATCCACTGCACTACTTATAGATTTGTCCTGTTTGATTGAAAGACAAAATTCATTGAAGTAATTAGCTGATGAATCAAACTTTTCATCAAAGGAATTCTAAAATTTTAAACAAAGTGAATGAAATTTACTTGCCTTAATTAATTCTTCTTATATGGTCAACTAAATAGGTGAAAGATTATGAGCATAAGTCACTTAAGTTTTACCAATCAAAGTATGAAAATTGTATTAATATCTGAAATCTCCACAAAAGTTAGCAAGCCAATCCATTTTCTTTGATATGAAGATAGTAAAAGAAATTCCTAAACGAATCTATTATCAAGCTCTTCTACAAGATAAAATTATAAATCATGTTATTTAAAAGTGCTCTCTAGTAATTATGAAAATTACTTTTACTTTTGGTTCTGAAGAAATTGATTGCGAGGAAGTGCTTTATGAATTAGGTCTTGAGACAGGAAGAGATGAGCAAGAAAAGATAACCACTACTTATGAACTTAAGGATGAAGATATAATGAGGCTTGAAGAATTAAAAACACTAAAAATGGAAGATCTATGTAGACAATTTTTCAATAACACCTTAGCCGAAGAGACAGTAGCCGTTCACTGGGAAATCAAATGAGAAAGTGGTGGGATAATTCAAGGATTCCCATGAGAGCAAACATGCAATGATCCAATTAAACATTTCTCAAGAATCAAGACTATTTCTATTTCCAGTCTTCTTGGAATAGAAATTGCATTAGTAGGCGTGCAGATGATGAAAAGCGAGAAAACCCTTGATGTTTGGTGGATTGAGTTACGGCATCAACTAGGCTCAGAAACTTAAACAGATTACAAACATAGCCTAAATAAAGTAAACTTAAACAATCGTCTACAGCATAAAATCTTGTAAAGTTAACAGTTCAAAAAGTATTTAGAAAATTTTTCTTCGAACTACAAACAAATCAACCGACACATTAAATGAACTCAAGAATTATTTATGACAATGATGGATTAGATCCTTCAGAAGAGTATTGGAGAGAGATTAATCCTGATCATGTAGATGAACCATATTTTCCACCTGAAGAATCAAAGCCACCTCATTATTAACATTGAACTATCAACTCCTACTAGAATATTTTTCAGAAGGAACAGACATCACTGACCAAGAAGTCCAAATGTTGGAAATAGAACTATATTCTCAAATTAAAACCATTAATTTAGCCTCTGAACAAGGCTGTCTTGAAAAAGCCCCAGACCATATTTGTGAAAAAACTCTTGTCATACCAAATAGCTTTTGGATTACTTGCTTAGCAGCTGCATTAGATATATTAGATCCTCCTTTATTAGAGTCTGAAAAAAGAGTTAATAAGGTATTTAAGGAACTGGCGAAGAATGACTCATTAAAAATTGATTGAATTTATTTAAGTCCTTTAGTTTTTTCAATAATTCTCAAAAGAATGCTAAACAACTTCAACTTTAAAAACCTTTAAAAATAAATAAATCTAATTAACGTCCTAACTTATAACCATTCTCTATTAACTGCCTGTATGTATCTCTTGCTTGAAATGATTTCAGGGTAAGAGTTCGATCTTTATCTTTCTGAATCGTGAATGATCCATTGTCCATAGGACACCTACTAAATCGTACTTGTTCCCCTCCCTTCTTCAAGACCCAGGCTTTCCTGGTATCCTTAGCTGAATCCCAGGGAACTGCTACTAATTTTGATTGCTGTTTTGGCAAGTTTCTAATGTATACTCTGATACAAAGTTAAACAAAGCATACAAATTAGGCAAGGGGTTTGTGCTTTTAAAATTAAAATAATGAATTTTATTGAATAATTTAATAGTTTAATAGTTTACTTATTTCTAAAAACTCTTTCATCAGAGGTCTTTTTCAAGTAAATAGTAGATTAAGCTTTAATATGCCATGCGCTAAAAAAGCTTCTACAAATTCATCTTTACATATTTAAACAAAGTGAATTCTAAGTATCGTTATTAATAACCTTTCATTATTCTAAATCATCAGATTCTCTTGTAAATTCTCCAGTCTTATATCCAGTAAAACTTAGTTCAAATACAAAGTCATTTCCGCATGAGCAAATCACTTTAATAGTAAGTTTATACTTTCAGTATCAATAATATCAAAGATTCAACTAGCTTAACGATCTAAGAGGTTTAATCGCTAATAATAGCTTAAACAACTATATTTATAATTGATCCTGATCAACGTAAGTACCAACTTGGATCAAGGAAATCTCTTATAACAAAATAAATCGCGCTTCCAAGAAAAAGTGAAAGAACGAAAATTTTAAGAACTGTCATTTCTTCCTCCTCAGATAGAAGAACCAATTTAGAAAAGCTACTATCAAAATCACATCAAAATCTAAATGCAACAGAAAAAAAAATCATCTTTACATCTTGCTCCAAAACGCCAATGGAATGGATAAGAAGAAATACCTTTAATTACAAGAAGACTTGCAAATCTAAATCCAACCTAAGGTTGATCAATTTTTTAGGCTTTGCTTTAAGCCATAATCAAATCAAAAGGTCTTGACTTCATCAATGATCCAATGAGGCCTCTCCTTCTTTGGCTTTTTCCAAAGCAATGACAAAAGGAGACTTACTGCTTCTGGTTTTCTAGGCAATTTACAACTAGGGAAGATAGTGTCATTTGGAGAAGTCATTTCAAAAAACACCGCTATTACATTTCTAGCCCTTAAATCGCAATTAAGGAATGTAATTAATACTCCAAAGTGATTCTCTTCCTCGATTAAACACCATATATAAAAAAATCTAAACTAAAAGTTCTTTTACATTGATGGGTTATTTATTTATCATTTCTTATTAAATAAGATTATTAATCAACCAAACTTACCAGAAATATAATCTTTAGTTGCCTTTTCTTTAGGAGAATTAAATATTTTACTTGTTTTATCAAATTCGACTAAATAACCTACTTTCCCATCCTCATTTTCTTCTGTTTCACAGGCATTAAAAAAAGCCGTCATATCACTTACTCTAAGGGCTTGCTGCATATTATGAGTAACAATAACTATTGTATAATTATTTTTTAGTTCATGTATAGTTTCTTCAATTTTAATTGTAGAGATAGGATCCAAAGCTGAGCAAGGCTCATCCATTAGAATTACATCTGGTTCAATAGCAATAGTCCTAGCAATACATAGCCTTTGTTGTTGGCCACCTGATAAGGAATAACCACTTTCATTCAATTTATCTTTACATTCATCCCATACAGCTGCTTTCCTTAACGATGTTTCAACTAATTCATCAAAATCCCCAGTAAAACCATTTATTCTTGCCCCAAAAGCAATGTTTTCATAAATACTTTTAGGGAAAGGATTTGGTTGCTGAAAAACCATTCCTATCCTCCTCCTTACTTCTACTGGATCTATTTTATCAGAATATAAATCTATTCCATCGAATAGAATTTGACCTTTAATAGAGCATCCACTAATCAAGTCATTCATTCTATTTAATGCTCTTAATACTGTTGATTTACCACAACCAGAAGGACCAATTAATGAAGTAACTTTATTTTTTTCTATATCAAAGAAAATGTTTCTAACAGCATCTATCTTTGCATAACTAATTGTAATATTTTGAAGAGAGATCGATATATCTTTATCTATTAGATTTTCTTCATTCTTAGTGGTATTTTTCATTTTATTATTAGGTAATTTATTCATTTATCAGAAGCAAAATTGCTTATGAGTCTAGAAAATAAATTCATCATAAGTAAAATTACTACCAACAAAAAAGATGCTGCCCATGCAAGTTCATTTTGAGCTTCATATGGTTCTAATGCAAAATTATAAATCAAAACAGATAATGATCCCATTTCATAGAACAAGTCTCCAAAGCCAGTTATGTAATAACGAGAAAAAAGGGCCGTAAAAATCAAAGGTGCTGTCTCTCCTGCCGCTCTAGCAAGGCCTAAAACAATACCAGTTGAAATTGATCTAAAGGCGGCTGGCAAGGTTACTCGAATGACTGTTGTGAACATTGAAGCGCCTATACCTAATGCTCCAGTCCTAAGATTATCTGGTACTAATTTTAAGCCTTCATCTGTAGTCTTAATAACTGATGGAAGCATTAAAATAGATAGTGCCAAACCTCCTGCAATTCCACTAAACATACTTCCAAAAAGTATTTTAGTTGACACAATTACTGCATATATAAAAACGCCTGCAATAATTGATGGGACTCCAGCAAGTACATTAGTTCCAAATCTTACAAATCTTGAGAAAGAGCCTCCTTTTGAATATTCTGCAAGATAAATACCTCCACCTACACCAATTGGAATTGATATTAACGAAGCAATACTAGATATTATTATTGTGCCAATAATTGCAGGACCTATTCCACCAGCTGATAAAAGGTCATCGCCTGGCGGTTCAGGCTCTAAAATTATTGTGCTCAAGCTGATTTGAGAACCTCCTTTGATAAGAACATATGAAAGTACTAATACAAGAGGTAAAACAGCAATTATCGTGAATAAACCTGATATTGAACTAAGTAGTTTTTCTATTAAATTTCTTCTAGAAAATCTATTATAGTTAAGGCTAGTTTTAGAACTTGAGACTTTCATTTTTTAATTTTCAACTTAATACTTTAGACTTAATTTTCTGACAACCCATTGAGCAAGTATATTAACTATTAATGTCAATATCATTAGAATAAAAGCAGCATACATCAAAGAAGATACTTGAATACCATCGGCTTCTCCAAATTGATTTGCAAGCATCGCAGAGATTGTATATCCAGGGGAAAGTATTGACCAGCTAAAACTATTTGAATTCCCAATAATCATTGTTACCGCCATGGTCTCGCCCATTGCTCTTCCAAGTCCAAGTAAAACACCTCCAGCAATACCTGACAAAGCAGCTGGAAGTATTACATTAAACATTGCTATCCATCTTGTTGCTCCAATTCCATAGGCAGCTTCCCTAAGTTTATTTGGAACTTGATTAAGAGAATCTCTTGCTATAGAAGTGATAATAGGAAGTATCATAACTACTAAAATTAAGATCGCAGGTGCAATCCCCGGTCCTATTGGTTGGGAACTCAGAAAAGGTATCCATCCCAAAAATCTATGCAAGATCATTAGGAAAGGCCTTATAAAAGGCTCCATTACAAAAATAGCCCAAAGTCCTAAAACTACTGAAGGTATGGCGGCCAATAGCTCTACCATTAAACCTATAGTCTCTCTTAGTTTTTCTGGGAGAATATCTTCTGTGATGAAAATTGCTGTCCCGACTCCCAAAGGTATTGCTATAATTAAAGAAGCAATTGATGTTACTAAAGTGCCATAAATTGCTGTAAATGCACCGTACTCATCTGTCACTGGATTCCAATTTGAAGTAGTCAGAAAATTAAGCCCATACCTATTTATTGATTCAAGCGATTCTAAAAA
Source organism: uncultured Prochlorococcus sp. (assembly GCA_902590775.1). Classification (GTDB taxonomy): domain Bacteria; phylum Cyanobacteriota; class Cyanobacteriia; order PCC-6307; family Cyanobiaceae; genus Prochlorococcus_E. The sequence continues at coordinate 8,980 of CACIYC010000005.1, read as the reverse complement.
AACAACAACAATGATTGCAAATAGGACAACCGAAACTGTAGATGCCATTAAAAAGGAAAAAGATTTAAATCCTTGATCTATAAATTTTTCCTTGGTTGTCCTTATCTTTAAAAGGAACTTTCCCTTATTCTCAAGTGTCACTATTAAAGAAAATATTCAAGACAATCTATTATATAAAAATTTAGGCCTCTTTAAGAAAAGGTTATAGAAATGCATAAACGTGAGCAAAAGATCATTAAAAGATCCAAATGTTTTTTTTATGAATTAAATCTATACTTACTTTTTGAGTGATTTTATTATTTTTTTGACAAGGAGGGGGTAAAATATTTTTAATAAGAATAATACAATATTATAAATTACTGTAATGCAAAACATTTACTAAAAGTAGAGCAGCTATTATTGCTCAATATTCAACCCAAAAAACTTATAATTATAACAACAAATAATTAAAAAGATAGCTAGATATAGAAATCATCAGATTTCAATTCTAATAGGAGGATCCTATTTAAAATTTTTCTTTAGTTGAGTCATTATAGTCAATATAAATTTTCTTTAAAGAAATAATATAGAAAAACGATTTAAGATAGAGATCTCAAAAAGAAAAGATAAATCTTATTTTCTTAAACACATAAGTAAATCCATTACTTATAGTTTTTCTAGAAAATACTTAACTACATTATAATAAAGATTTTGATTAAAATACAAGGTTTTTTGATCTCCAAACGCTCTTGTTTCATTTTTAAAATTAAAAAAAGCAATTAAGTTTAAATTTCTTTATTGCTTGAAAATTGCATTTGTTCTAATTTTATTTCAACTAAATCAATTAAAACTATCCACAAACCTATGATAACCTTTTGCCATTCTTATTAAACAAAATCAACTGCACAGACTGTTGCTGATTAACAATAGCTCCCAAGCTATAAATCAGAAGTCTTGGGTAAAATTACTTGCTAATTTGCTTTACAGCTGCACGTGATTTAGCAAGAATATCTCCTTCCAAAGGAACAAATCCTAAAGAAGCGGCCTTACTCTGAGCCTTGTCACTCAACAAGTAATCAAAAGCTTCCTTAATAGCAGTAGTACTCTTCCCATTGCCAGTTTCATATGCAAGTATCCAAGTAAGTGTTGCTATGGGATATGCACCCTGCGCTGATGGATTTGGATTCTGACCTGCTAAATTTTCATCTAACTGTATTCCGTTCAGTGCCTTGGAACCTGAATTCCTAGATGGCTTAAGGAATTCTCCGGAGAGATTTTGTAAAGCTGCAGCCTTAATTTCTCCTTTGATATAAGACTGATTGACATACCCTATGGCACCTGGTGTATTACGGATAAGACCTGCAACCCCGGCATTTCCTTTCCCACCGATACCAGCAGGCCAATCAACTGATTTACCTATCCCTAAAGTCCAGGTTTGAGAGAAAGCTTGCATGGAATTAGTAAAGGCTTTAGTCGTCCCAGAACCATCAGAACGGTGAGCCCAAGTCATCTTGCCTGCAGGACAACCAACTTCACTCCAGTTCGAAATTTTTCCCATGGCGATGCGAACTGCCTGCTCTTGGGTGAGCCTAAGGTCGCAATCATAGTTATATCCAAAGGCAATTGTTCCTCCGATCATTGGTATTTGAACAAGACCACGCTTAATTTTAGCTATGTCCTTCTCCTTCATTGGCTCGTCAGAAGCACCAAAATCAACTGTTTGATCAATAAAAGCTTTTCTACCAGAACCTGAGCCAATTGCCTGGTAGTTAACTCTTGGGCCCCCTTCTTTTGACAGGTCTGAGAACCAACGAGTGTAGATTTTTGCCGGAAAGGAAGCCCCTGCGCCACTCAAGCGGACAGTTGAATTGCCTGAAGAGCTACAGGCAGAGATGCCAGCACTCATAACAATTACAGAGGAGAGAAGAAGGGCCTTCTTTGCGAAGGTCATGAGAAAACCAGCTAGGTATTATTTCCAATGATACATCAAGTTAGGTTGATGTATCATGATTTCTTTAGATTTAAAGGGCAGGCCCTAGAAAAATTTCAGCCTAACAAAATCAAGCATGCAAGTACTAAGCGGCTTTAATATTTCTTCTTTTCTCGTCCCACATTTGGGAAATAACCCTATTTGATAATTGTCTATAGACATTTTTAGGTTTCATTCGATTTTGATACTTGCTCGCTCTAACTCTCGCAGCACCATCTAAAAAGCGATCAATGACCGTGTCAAATTCCTTTTGATTCATCTGGAAAAAGCAGGGCACTAAACCTAGCCTTCTAAATAGATCCTACAAGTCCGTCTTTACACCTATTTTTCAACCAAAAAGGAATGAGCCCAAAATTAAAAGAGTAAAATCTGAAATGGAACCTTAAGATCAATCTACTGGCAACCAATTCAGGATATATGAATGGCCTTTGTACAAAAAATTTCAAGCATTACATTCTCTGTATCCAAATAATTCGAAGTTAAGCAATAAGATTATGGCGCTTCATTCGAAAAAGTTGAATTCAAAGCAGTTCTCATAAGTAAAATAAATTAAAAAAATAAAAACACTTTGAGAAACTCTGCAATTTATTAAAAATGAAGTGCCAATATTTAAATGCTTTTGCACCTAATGAATTATAAAAGCTACTTTAAAAACTTTTAGATAAATCCGAAAAAAGTCAAAAATAAAAGAGCCAGTTAATTTGTAACCAGCTCTTAATTAATCGGCCTAAGATAGAACCTATATAAACCTATTAATTATAAAGCCCTTCAAGACAGGAGTCAGCGAGTAGTCAATTGATTTGATTCCCATTGACTGTTGGCCATTAGGTAGATACAACAATGGATCACCTCCGTAAGAAACTAACTAAAAGATAGCGAATTTATTGCCTAGTGTTGAAGGAAATTAAGACATTCTTCAAAAAGTCAGACCTAAAAAGAGAAAAAAAGGCCGATTCAGGAAACGAACTCTTCGTCTAGAAAAAGGTTCAAAGTCAAAAAGCCTTTTACTCGATTTTTCTCTTTGGACAATAGCAATATATTTCAAGTGAAGCTTAAACAATCCATTTTAAAAGCAACGATAAAAGGGATTATTTTTTTTATCAAATAAAGGGAAGCATTTAGGCCGCAAAAAGCTCGTCAAAATTCTCTCTTTTAATTCTTTTTGTTCTTTTGTATCCCTTGGCCAAGGCTAACAGTTGAAGATCGTAGGTTGACAACCCATCTTCAATTTCAAAGTTAATTTTCTGCAGCTTCTTTTCTATTCTTCTGCGGCAATCACTCATTGTTCTAGACATATCAACTTTATCAAAGAACTTTTAATAGACAACACAAGCATTTACTAGACAGTTAGAAAATCGTATTCAATTTTTCACTATTACTTAAAAAATTGATGACAACCCAAATAATGAGGAGCACTTTATCTAATCAGCAAAGTCCTTTTGATTATTGAAGGCATGAAGGCTAAATGGTTACCGATTCTAACCTTTGAATATAAATCAAACTAAATCCTCATTTAGCAATTTTCTCCCTTGCAGAGGAACCTCAAAATCAAGTACTCAGAACAATTTGTTTTAAAGTATTCCTATCCATGCAAAGAAAAATTAAAAGTCTAAGTTGACATTTATAAATAGATTTACAAGGATTCAAGCAGGCTTTATGTCAAAGAAGGTAATCTGATATCAAATCGAGTGCATTTCGAAGAAACAGCACGGAGTTCTTCACAAACTATTCATGGCATTTTTTGAATCACATGATCCAAATTACTGGCAGCTTTGGACTCCTCTAATAGGGTGGGTTGTAATATATATAGGATTGAATATTCGCATGGTCCAATTCAAAGACAAAGAATAACAAGATCTATTTCTCCTAAGGGAATGTGGTCATTGGCTTGAATTAACTCTCCTTCTAAGAACTATATCAATTTAATATTGCTCATATCTCTGACATCTAAAGCCTATGGCTAAATACTTACTTCTACAGTCTTAGCAAATCGTCTGCGATTTCTAAAGAAGCAAATGTTCTAATCTATAGGAATATAGTCTTGGGTCTTCTCAACTCAATCTTTATCATTTGAACAATCCTCAAAGTTATTTGCAATAGCTCTCAACATACAGGCAATGTAACTAGGCGGACAATTTAGTTCTTGCATTAGTTCTTGAGCCTCGTCAGTAATAAACTCACAAGTTCTGCTAATAAGACCATCCTTTTGCAAATCTGTAGGTTCCCAGTCCATTATTTTTGGAATTCAAGAAATATTATAAATTATCTTACAAATTAAATTGATAAAAATGCAAGTACACTTTAGAAAACAAAAGATGGGATTTCACTATTAATGATTACTTTATCTGATAAGAGTCATAACCCTAGTTTCTTTGAAAAATATGGCAAGTCTATTACAGCAATTAAAAGTCTAAAATAATTATAATTTGTGTATTAATAATAGATTTGCCCGTTTAAACTAGACCATATATCAACAACTAAGTTGTAGTGATTAAACTATTTAGATTTTTATATATGCATTATCCCAAGAATTCTTTTAACAATTTACCTATTCTTGTTAAAAACGCATTGTCAAAATTTGGATAAGTATCAGATCTCTATTTGCTAGAAGGCTACTAGAAAAGAAATCAAACGATTGAGTTGATTATTTTCAGGTAATTTAAAAAAATTTATTCTTTTATAGGTTTTTGAAGATAACAATCTTGCCTTTTGAGATCAAGAATTCATTTAAAGTACTATCTTTGTCTTTCTCATCACACTCTCTTAAATATTTTTAGAATGGATACCAAAAATAATCTTCCACTTTAATCATGAAACTTGAAATTTTTTAAGATATTAGTCTTACAATCCAATTCAGCTAGTAAAAAAAATCACATCCCCATCACTCTTCCTAAGTATTCTGATTGTACATTTTTACTAAATTCTCTATAAGAATTTATGGTAAACCATTCTTTGGGGTATGAATTTCTAGGGCCTACAGAACCCTTGGGAATATTGATTTTAATTATTGGAACAACCTTCACTGGAATGATTATCTTGATATTTATAAACGTCAACCAAAATAATGATTCCAGTAGCGATCGAAAAAGGAAGGAATTAGCTAAAGAAGCGCAATCGAAAAAGATAGCGAGACTTTACCCAAAAAAGAACAAAAAGAAATAAAGAAATATTCCATAAGTTCCTACAATAAAAAAAAGAAATCAGAGCTATGGCCACAAATAGTCCTTACGGATGGAAAGATCTACTATCTGATATGGCAATTTTCGCTGTAATTGGTGGGATAGTTCTTTTTACTATTGGCTCGTTCCCTGAGTTTTTCGGCAAATTCCTTCCCTTCCTGAAATAATTAAGATGGACTCCAACAAAAAATTAGACATCAATAAACTCTATATACAATTTTAGTCGATATAGTTAGGAAAACCGGCCTACTACCTACTTCTTTAAAATTACATAACTACCAATTTAAGCTATTTATAAAAATCAAACCACTTGTATTAATAATCCAATATCCGCAAATAGACAAGACTAATAGCTTCCTTTATGGGTGCTATTCAAAAGCTTTAGAAATTATTTTACCCTTAATCCTTTCTTGTATGAATTGCTCCAAACTTTTTGAGCATCCATTGATGAATATAAAACTTCTGAGTCTTATTCATAAAAAGAGGTTCATTCTGTTTGTTTCTAAAAATCTGCAGAACAATATAGACCTGAATCCCTACGAGGGTACATAGAAAAAGCAGAAATCCATTCATATAAATTCATTATGGCAAGAATGGTCAACAATCGATTTTAGCTTAAGTTTAACTACAGTCTAAAAAGCCAATCCTTGAAAATTCAATTGAGAACGATGGAATTAAAAATTTTGACTTATTTTCAAAACTACGAAGATACTTCTTTTAAGTTATTTAAGCTTTATAACTAAGCTCACTTATGATATCTAGCCAAGACAACCAAATTAAGCTACATAATAAATAAAAAGTGGTTAATCATGGATCAACTTCAACTCAGATTTGTTTGGCCTTTTGCTCTAATAATTCTTGCAGCTTTCGCAATGATGATTGGAGTCATCGGAGGTTTTATAGATCCAAAGATACTTATGATTTGAGATAAAAAGCGCTTAATGAATCAATAATTCAAAACTAGAGACTAAAAGATTAATACTCTGTTAAAGATGAAAGTGATCATTAATGAATACGAGTAATCCCATAAAAAAAGATATTGAATGTCTCAATAAATTTTTTTTCAATTGAAGAGTCGCATTGCTTCCCATCTCAACGAAAATTCAAAAAAGTGCCACTATAAAGAAATTCTGAAATTAGATTTTCAACCAAAGAAATTTACTTGGACAACATTTTGAAAATTATGTGCTTGCTTATAAGATATTCATTTCTCATAAGTAATCTGATGGGAACCTAGGGGAATAATTTTTCATAAAAAGAAGGAGAGAACTAAAAAAATCACGAGAGAGTTTCTTTGACCTATTTCACTCCTTATCCTTTGCAGCTTGCAATCAGGAGGTGGATCGGGTTCAAACCCAACTCTCAATACTCGTAAATCAAGAACTCACGATTCAAATAAAAATGCTTTACATTTCTCAACATTGAGCGCGCTTTATTCTTAGTAAATGAAACTTTCTGTTCAGGCAGCACTTTCTAAAAGCAATCTAATTCGTTCTAAGAATTATACTGACAACAGGTCCAAGCCTGTTATTGCAGTGACTATGGCCACAAGTAGACAAGGTTCTGCAGTAGTAAATCATTTATCAAGAACTAATGTTTTTCAGATTCGTGCAATTACTCGGTCACCATTTAGTAACTATTCAAAGCAATTAGCCAAGTTGCCTAATGTCGAAATAGTTAAAGGAGATCTCCTAAAACCCGAAAGCTTAGAAAAGTGCTTTTCAGGAGTTGACGGAATATTTGGCAACACAAGTCCTACAAAGGGTTGGGTTTTAGGCCGAGGAAGCATAGTTCGCGAATATGAAATTGAGCAAGGTAGAAATTTAATAGATGCGGTAAAGAAACTGGCTGATTTGGGGACATTAAAACACTTTGTTTTTAGTTCTGTTTGTAAACCTAAAGACCCTCTAAAAAATGAACCTGCTCCTGGACATTTTTCTAGTAAATGGAGTATTGAAGAATATATCTTGCTTAATGATTTAAAAAACATCTCAACAATTATCCGCCCAGTAAGTTACTACGAAAATTTCAATAGTAATCTCCCTGGTGTAAAAATTTCAGAGAAAATTTTTCCTGGAGTAGTAAATAAAAACAAAGCATGGCAAATTATCGCGGTTGATGATATTGGACTCTGGACAAGGGCAATTTTTCAAACACCAGAAAAATTTCTAGGAGAAGCAATCAATATCGCTGGAGATGAGTTGACTGGGAATGAAATGGCTGCTCTTTGGCAAGAATTACAAGGTACCTCATCTGTTCGCTATTCAATGGTCCCACGCAAACTTATTAATTTCATTGAGCACGATATTGGGATAATGGCCGATTGGATTGAACGAGCAGCCTATGGAGCAGATCTAAAAAAACTCAAAACCCTTGCAAGTGAACTTGATATAACAATGACAACATTTTCAAAATGGCTTAAGGAAAAAAATCTCCGAAGTAGATCTGTCCAAAGAAAGCTTACTTTTAGTTTTTAAAAAGATTTAAGCCTGTGATCATTACCTAGATATTCATCAAAAATATTCTCAACAAATCATAGGTATTGCAATATTTCGAAGATAGATGGTCTATTAAGCTAACAATGAATTTAGAGAAAGATAAATCTAAGGGTCCCAAGTCTAAAAATTCATTATGTTTTTCACAAGTTGCTATGAAGTAGAAGTAAAAGGCCAGGCATAAGAGCAAAGAGGAGCAGGTGTACATATTTCCTCCCCATTAGAAGAGAGGTAACACCTCTCAATTCCCCATTCTCTTTCAACGATCTTCATTTCTATTGATCCGTTTGGCAAACGAGAAGAAGACATTTTAGTCATTTGAATTTGCAATTAAACTTTTTTAGCTACTTAGGGAGTTTGAGCAATGAGCAATTAGTTGTATTGACATCTACGCAAGTACCGAAGATACAGAATCTATAACCGAAAAAATCTAATTAAAATTCTGGAGTCTGGTCATCTGATCTTTCTTAATGCGGATGCGTTAGTAAAAAATGCAGATGCTAATAATATATTTATCAAATACATTATTAATAGTAAGTGGAGTAATCCTTATGAACAAACCCGTAGATAAAGTCAGAGACAAAAAGGCAACAGAAGCTATAGACGATTATTTTGAATGCACGTCTTTTTGTTCAGTAGATGACAGCCTGAGTGATTGTCAAACAATTTGCATGGAAAGATTCCTCAAGGGAAATTACTTCTAAGACTTATTTACAGACTTTCTTGTATTGAGATATCTTAAGGGCCGTAATAGGTCCTTAAGATATCTTTAGTTATCCTCATTACTAAGCTAAGTGAAAGGATTAAGTCTTAACTTCATTTTTTGCAGTTTCTTCAGCAGGTAATTTACTTTTTTTTTCTGCTGGAGAAAGCGCTTTAAGTTCTTCTTGAAGTTCATGCTCTCTTTCATCAATAACTTTGATGCGTGATTGATACACCTCTTCAAGTCTCTTACGAGAAGACTCAAGATTCTCTAGTTCCTCTTGCCTTTGCTTACGCTTAATCTCTTCAAGTTGACTATCAGAGACAACATAAACTGTCCTCATTGGACTAAAGAATGAGTCGGCGAAGAGAGTTTCTATTAATGATGTATGCATGGAGTTGTGTGTAAAGGACATACTTACTTTGCACCAAGTTTGTAATATTAATAATGCTGTAAACCGAAGGAATTAATTCGGTAAAACTCACCTAATTCGGCTAACAACACTTTTATTTAGTGAGAACCGTTAGGTTTAAATCCATGAGGGAAAATCCTACATTTAATTCAAATAAAGCTGTTAGAAAGAAATTAACCGAAAAGGAAGATTATGAAATAAGAAATCCTTTGACTGTAATTT